>CAMNDO010000034.1 GCA_946535455.1 uncultured Caryophanales bacterium | reverse complement strand
CTAATATACTTTTGTTCATCACATCATTCTCATCCGGGAAGATTCTTAAATTTACAATTTTATTGACCAAAAACTTGATTTGTTCTAATCCATCCCCTTCAGTAAATCCTACAAAAACCACTAATCCCTCTTGAATTTCTCCATTTACTTGATTATCAATAATGACATTAGAGGAACCACTTCGTTGTACCAAAACTCTCATTGAATCACCCTTTCTACTTTTTCAATATCTTGATTTTTCGAAATAGAAACCATCAATTTTTCCAATTGTTCTAACCCTGTTACATAACAAGATACTTCATAAATGGTATTTTCCATTTTATGAATGGTCGTAATTTCATCTACAGAAATATTAAACATGGATATGGATTGTACCAATTCTAACATATGATCTTTATTATCTTTCGCATGAATCACTAAGTTCGTTAAATATCTCTTATCCATATTATTATTCCAATTGACTTCTACGGTTCTATCTTCCATCGTATCAATATTATGACAATGCAATCGATGAACACTAATTCCATTTCCTTTGGTAATATATCCCACAATAGGATCTCCATAAACAGGATGACAACAATTCGCAAGATTTACTTTGACTTTATCTAATCCACTGACAATAATATCCGCATCCATATTTTTAGAAGTCACTTTGACAATCTTAGGAGCTTTTACTTCTTCTTTCTTATCAATAATATTAATGACTCCTCCTGGAGTATTCTTTCCATTTCCAATGGTTAAATAAATTTCATCTAAGTCTTCTAATTTTAACTCTTTACAAATCTTTTTTACATTCTTATCTACTAAAAAATCAGAAAAAATGAGTTTTCGTTTTCTTAATTCTTTTTCTAATAAATACTTTCCTCGATCAATATAAATTTCTCGATCATTTTTCGTAAAGAACGCTTTGATTTTATTCTTCGTTGCGGTACTTTTTACCATATAAATCCACTCTTTGGATGGTGTGGAATTTTTACTGGTATTAATTTTGACAATATCATTGTCTTTTAACTCATGGTTTAGTGGAACAATATTATTATTGACAATCGCTCCTACTGTCGTTTCTCCTACTTTCGTATGAATCTTATAGGCAAAGTCTAATGGAGTAGCTCCTTTTGGAAGTTCAATCACATCTCCTTTTGGAGTATAACAATAAATATTATTGTTTAACACTTCTTCTTTTACCGTATTGACAAAGTCTTCATTACTCATTTTATCTTGACTCAAATCAATAATGGATTTAAAGAACTGTAATTTTTGTTCTGTGGTTGTCTGCATTAAATTAGCAGGTTCACTTCCCCCATTTTCTTTATAAGACCAGTGAGCAGCAATTCCATTTTCTGCTACTTCATTCATCTCATACGTACGAATTTGAATTTCAAATAAATACCCATCAATTCCAAATACTGTTGTATGAAGAGATTGATACATATTGGCTTTTGGCATAGCGACATAATCTTTAAATCTTTTGGATAATGGTCTGAATTTCGAATGAATCAGTCCCAAAGCCAAGTAACATTCTTGTTCAGTACTAACTAGAATTCGAATTGCCAACAAGTCATAAATATCGCTGAATTTCTTACCTTTGTCTAGTTTATTATAAATACTATAAATACTTTTGGCTCTTCCTTTGATATCATGTGGAATATGATGTTCATTTAAAAGTTCCGATACTTCTTGCTGCATCTCATAAACTGTCTTATCTCTTTCAATTTTTGTCGTATTTAATTTTTCTACAATATCATAATAAATATCTGGTTTTAAATAACGAAGAGATAAATCTTCTAATTCACTTTTAATTTTATGAATTCCTAAGTGATGAGCAATCGGTGCTAGAATTTCTAATGCTTCTCTTGCTTTCACTTTTTGTCTTTCTTCTGGGATTGCCCATAATGTTCTCATATTATGCAATCGATCTGCTAATTTGACGATAATGACACGAACATCTTCACTCATTCCCACAATAATTTTTTTATAATAATCGATTAAATACTCATTTTCAGTAGAAAAGTTAATTCGACTTAGTTTTGTAACTCCTTCTACTAATTTTGTAATTTCACTACCAAATTCCTTTTCTAATTCTTCTTTGGTACAATCACAATCTTCTAAAATATCATGCAAAAGACCAGCACATATTGTCTGGTAGTCTGCGTATACGGAGATTAAAATCAATGCCACATTTAAGGGATGATTGATATAATCTTCTCCACTTTTTCTTACTTGTCCTGTATGTTTTTCTTTGGCAAAAAGATATGCCTTTTGAATGATTTTGATTTGTTCTTCATCTTCTATGTAGTTTCTTGCTTTCTCTAAGATTTCTTCGATGCTTACTTGACTTTCTCTTTTCGTTGACAAAGAACTCACTCCCCTTCGTTAACAGTTAATTCCTTTAATGCTCTTTTCTTCTAAATCTTCTTTATACTCTTTTTTCTCTTTTTCTTTTCCTAAATTCTTCTTTTCTAATAATACAAAGCAAGCAGTAGCAATAAAGATAGAAGAATAGGTACCTGCGATTAATCCAAATAACATAGCCATGTTAAATTGATAAATTCCGCTAGATCCTAAGATTAATAGAATTAATACTGGTAATAGTGTTGTAATGGTTGTATAAATCGTTCTCGTAAAAGTTTCTTGAATACTACGATTACAAATTTCTTCAAATTTTTCTCTTGTCATTTTTTGATCTGCATTTCTTAAATTTTCACGAATTCTATCGAACGATACAATCGTATCATTAATGGAATATCCAATAATCGCAAGCACTGCTGCGATAAACATAGAGCTTACTTCAATACGGAAAATAGCAAATAAAGCAAACATAATCGCAACATCATGGATTAAGGCCATAACTCCACCTACTGCATAAGTCCATTTAAATCGAATCGATACATAAAGTATGATTCCTAATAAAGCAATTAAAACAGCTAAAATAGCATTTTTCACAAGTTCTTTTTGTACAAGATTCGATACTACTCCAATGTTTACTTTTGCTTCATATTTTTCTTCGAAGTAAGTATTTACTTCTTTTACTTTATCACCATCTAAAGTCGTATCTAGACGAATACTAGCTTCCTCTTCTGACAAAGTTACGATTCCTTTGTCTAACCCTAATTCTTTTAAATCTTGTTTTATGGTTTTGGTATTCATCTTTTGATCACTGACGATCGTAATAGAAGTTCCTGCTTTATAATCAATTCCTAAGTTTAATCCCTTAGTACCAATCATAAATGCTCCTACTACAATAATAACAACGGATAATATAGCAGCCATTCCACGGAATTTTAAGAAATTTACTTTGTGGAATACATTTGGTTTTGGTTTTTCATTCTTAGATACATCTGGAATATTTTTTTGTTTTACCGAAATAAATAAATTTGGTTTGTTATCAAAGAATGTTGTTTTTACAAAAATCTTTAATAAGAATCTTGTTAAGAACACCATCGTTACCATTGTCACAACTACGGTAATGATTAACATCGTTGCGAAACCTTTGATACTAGACTCTCCAAATACAAACATAATAATCGCAACAATTAATGTTGTAATATTAGAATCTAAAATCGCACTAAAACTTTCTTTGCTTCCTTCACGGAATGCACTTGGTAAACTTTTTCCCTTTAATAGTTCTTCTTTGATACGAGCAAACGTAATCACATTGGAATCCACTGCCATACCAATTCCTAATACTAAAGCAGCAATACCAGGTAAGGTTAATACTCCTCCTACTACCCAGAAAGTACTAAATACTAATATCGTATAAATCATCATCGAAATACTAGATACGAATCCTGCAAAATGATATACCAAGATTAGTAATACCATAATCGCTACAATCGCGATAATTCCAGCCATTAACGTCGTTTCTAATGTCTTTTCTCCGAAAGATGCTCCTACAGTTGTAGAAGAAATTTCTGTTAATTTACTTGGTAATGATCCACTATTGATCAAATCTACTAAGTTCTTCACTTCTTCATCTGTGAAATTTCCTTGAATAATAACATCCGATGCGAATCCTTGAGGTACAGTAGCACGACTTAAACAATTAGAACCATTGGTTCCACATCCTTGTATCCCATTTGATGAAATTTCTTTTTCTAATTCTTTGGCATAACTATTTGTTAATTCATTATAGTCTAACCAAATGACAATAAGATTTTTACCTTCTTCTCTAGAACTAATATTACTGGTTACTTCATAGAATTTATCTTTATCTTTTACCGTTAATAATACAGCTGGTCTTCCTGCTGCATCCTGAGATACTTTCGCAGCTCCTGCTTTTAAGACATCACTTGTCATTAATAAATTATTTTCCGTA
Source organism: uncultured Caryophanales bacterium (assembly GCA_946535455.1). Taxonomy (GTDB): domain Bacteria; phylum Bacillota_I; class Bacilli_A; order RF39; family UBA660; genus UBA3789. Next base: position 2,446 of record CAMNDO010000034.1, on the reverse strand, counting down.
TCACGGAATGATAATGTCGCAACAGTAGATAATTGTGTACGTGCTTCTTCTGGATTTTTTACTCCAGCTAGTTTCACACGAATTCTATCGTTTCCTTCTACAATAATTTCAGGTTCACTCACTCCTAAACCATCAATTCTTTTACTTAATGTTTTATACGTAGCTGTTAGTTTTTCACTATTCATTTTAGACCCATCAATGGATTCTGCTTTATATAAAATTTCAAATCCTCCTTGTAAGTCTAATCCAAATTTTAAACTTTTGAATAATGGTATGAATAAGAAACAAATTCCTACCACAATTCCGATTAAAATAATCGAATGAACGATTACTTTTCCCACTCCATTTTTCTTCTTTTCTTTTTTCATGTTTTCTTCACCTCATCCTATATTTAAAATCCTTTTGGAAATCAATATTATTATATCGAATTTCATATAAAAATGAAAGAGAATTTCTTTCATTTTACTTCGAATCTTTCTTTCTTGCTCTTGGAAAACTCTGATAATAAACTTCTTTTAGTCGATCTGTCGTGACATGCGTATATACTTGAGTTGCTTTAATACTCTCATGTCCTAATAGTTTTTGTACCGTTAACAAGTCACATCCTTCATTTAATAAATGCGTTGCGAAACTATGTCGAATCATATGAGGAGATATTTTTTTATGAATACTTGTTTTCTCAATTAAATGATCTAAAATATAACGAATACCTCTTTCCGTTAATGGTTTTCCATTATGATTTAAAAACAAATATGGGGAATTTTCTGGATTCAAAGATCCATATCCATCTTTTAAATATTCTTTTAAAATCTCTTCACAATATTCTCCATAATGAACCAATCGTTCTTTATTCCCTTTTCCTAAAATCAAAATACTTTTTCTTCCAAAATCAATATCTTTTTCTTTGATTTTTACCATTTCTCCTACTCGGACACCTGTCGCATACAATAACTCTAATATTAATAAGTCTCTTTGTCCAGTAGGTGTTTTTCTATCTGGTACTCCAAATAATTCTTCTAATTCATTATATTCAAAATATCTAGGTAATTTCTTACTTTTTTTAGGTCCATGTACCAAAGAAAATACATTGGTATCTACTATTTTTTCATTTGCTAAATACTTATAAAAACTTCTTAAAGAACTTAATTTTCGATTAATAGAAGAATTATCATCTTTCTTTTCATCTTTTAAATACATCAAAAAGAAACGAATATCACTATACTCGATCTTTTTATAATCCAATGATTCTTTTTGTAAAAACTGAAAATATTCTAAAATATCATGTTCATACGATGTGATGGTATAGTCTGAATAATTCTTTTGATATTTTAAATATTCTAAAAAAGAAATAAAATCTTTATTTTTGAATTCTTTCTCCATCATTCATCCCCATACCTAATTGATGTTTTTGATATAACTTTGTCCATTCATATGTACTTTGTAATGCTTTTGGATCTGCTTCCAATACTATTTTAATTTCTTCTCTCGTTGCTTCCAGTAAAGCACCATTTTTTTGTTTTCCCCATTCATCTTCTAATCCTTGTTCATAAAGTCTTTTTTCCAATAATAAACAATAAAAACTTTTTATCATTTTTTCAGGTAATAGTGTTTGTAGTTTTCGAATGACTCCTTCATCCGTAATTTCTTCTCTTGGTTGAAAAAAGATATCTCGATCTACTTTGATAAAATCTTCCATTCTTAAATCATCTAAGTTATACATGACTACACTTAATGGATCTTCTTCTTTTTGATTTTGAACATAGTCTAAAAGATGCATTTGATTTTCATCATATTCGGGATCTGTCATTTGAAATACTTCATTTTCGACTTCTTTTCTACCATCGATAGGAATCGGATATTTTTCCTCTAATTTTTGTAGAGAAGATACTATATTTCTCATAAGAGGATAGGATTTCAAAATCCATCCACCTTCTTTGTCTTTTAATTCTGACCACTTCACCATTCTATTTTGTCGAATGTATTCTACAAATTTTGGATAAAGATCTGTTTTATCTCGTAATACTTTTTCATAGTAGATATTATTTTGTGATACTTTCATCGTAAAGTCTAGCAAAATAACATCCATGAATCGATTACTCTTTTCCATTTCATGATTCAAAGAATTTGTTGCGAGATCTTGAATGGATAAACTATCTTCATATAATACTTCCATCGTTCTTAACTTTTTTTCTTGATCACGATACGCAATATAAAAATCGGTAACAGGAGGCATCAAATCTCCATCTCTTAAGAATCTTGCTAGTTGCGTTGCATTTTTATATTGTGAAGTCATCAAGTCAATTTCTTCTAAGGAAGAACCATATTTTCCTTGAATTGGAATTCTTTTCACTTGATTGGTCTCATTTTCTCTTGCGATTAAATAGTATTCAATTCTCTTTCCCATATCCATCCCTCATTTCCATTATAACACAAAAGAAAAAAAGAA
>CAMNDO010000033.1 GCA_946535455.1 uncultured Caryophanales bacterium | reverse complement strand
AATTGGTTCAGGAGGGTATTATGGGTTTAAAAGAAGAATTAAAAGAATTAAGAAAAAGAGTAAAAGAAGAATTCTTTTTTAAAGTATCTCAAAAAGAATCGAAAGAAAAAGAAGATTCTTCTGATTATTATCAATTAAATCAAGCAATCGATCAATTGATTCAAAAAAATATCGATTTAGAAAATGAAATCGAAAAACGAGAAAAAAAGCCAAGTTCTTTCTCTGTGAATTTAGAAGAAAAAGTAAATGCTTTTATTGCTTGGTATTTTGACAATATGGTTCAAAAAAGATATACAGAAGTAGGAGAATACTATAAGCCAATTGAATTGAGAAATTTTATTGAAAAAATGGCTGTTTGGTATGAATTACGATATCCTTCTTATGAAATTAATCGATTATTACCAGGTTCTGCTCAAGAACTAAAAATGGTTGATATCGAGATGTTTCAAAAAAATCCTTACATTCTAGATTTGTCTTCAGAAGATTCTTTGATGAAAGAATTGGAGTGGGATCAGTTTTATAATGCTCAAGTCTTTTTTGAGTCTTTATCGAGTAAAGAAAAAATGATTTTTCAAAAACCACATTTTAGTTCGGTTATTCACTTCAATACGTATCAACAAGGAAATGTTCGTTTTCATATCACAAAAAATGGAGTGATTGATCAAGCCAAAGGAATGGAAGAATACACTTCTTCTCAAATCAAAGCACGCGATTTGATTGGAAAAACACTATTAGAAGCATATGCAGTATTTCAAGAAAAAGGAGTCGAAATTCCCAAAAATGGAGAATTTATGATGGCCATTCAGAAACAACAAAAATGGGAATACCAACAAAAGGAATTATTGAATTGTGTGATGTATCGATTGATAGAACGAGGAGGAAATAGAATTGGTCCTCGTAGAGCGTTCTTATTCGCAAAAGAATTTCATTGTAATATCGATATTCCTATGATGTATGGAATTGATTATTCTGATCCAGGATTAAGAGAGTTTATCAATGAATATTTAAAAGCCGGTGGAAGAGAAGACTTAACTTGTTATGTTGATTATTTCACACAAAGAATTTATGAAAAAGGATATGAAAAAACTACGATTCAAGAGATTCTTTCCCATCTGAAAAGTCACTTTACGAAAGAAGAAAAAGAACTTCACCAAAAACTTACTTCTATTTTAGCTTCTTCTATTAGTGAAGAAAAAATCAAAAAGCAAAAAGTGATAGAATTTCGTTGGAATCGTAAATTAGAACAAAGAAGAAAAGAAAGAAACTAGTAAATCTACTAGTTTCTTTTTGAAAACTGTCAAATCAGTGCTTAATTCATCATACTTTTACAAAATTTCCTTTATTTTTTGTTATACTATTAGTAGGTGAAGAGAAATGGATGAGAATTCGATACTAGAAAGAGAAAAATCATTTGTGGATCGTTTAGGAGAAAAATATCAATATGATAGTAATATTCTTCATCTATTGTATGTTATTGTTCCTGCCTTCATCATCAAATATGGTCTAGAAAAAGAAAGAATGATTCAAAATACATTTGAAAATATTCCTATTTTGATTTCAAAAGAAAAAAGTAAAACAACGAAAGCTTTTTATACGAGTACATTAAAAAAAGTAGACAAAACATATCAAACAGAAAAGTTTATTGTGATTCAAAACTATGAAAATATTCCATTAATAGAATTATTAGATGATTTAGTTCATGAAATGAATCATGCCATTCATTCGTATCGAAATGAAATTCATGAGACCAAAAACTATGTTTATGTTAGAACAGGATTAACCCATAGAATTTATGAAAAAGATACTTTAAAATTTGTAAAAAAACAAGATTCTTATTTACTAGAAGAAATTATCAATACCAAACAAACTTCAGATATCATTAATATTATAAAAAAATTAAAACCAAAGGATTCTTCTTTGGAAACAACTATTTATGCGATTAATCAAGAAACAGAAGAAAGCTATGAATCGAATTCTTATTTTTTACAAAGTTATGCTTGTCGTGAAATATTAAAAAATAGAACATTTCTTTCCACATTAGAAAGTCTACGTTGGAGTGGAGAGGTATTAGAAATATCGAAATGGTTTGATGATATTATGGGAAAAAAAGGATCTTATCAAAAACTCATTCAAGATTTGAATGAAATGGAATCTTTAGAAATAAAATATGGTAAAAGTAGATTTTGGAAAAAAAGAATTTTAAATCAAATTCGAAATCTATTACAAGAAATGAAAAATAGAATGGAACAATTTAATCGAAATGTGAATTTTCGATAAAAAGAGGTGTAATGATGGAAAAGTTTTTAGAATATAGAAGAGAGTATCCAGAGTTTTATTATCATGATTATGAAATATTAGAAGAAGAAAACCATCTTCATATTTTCTATGATTTTGAAATACCAGGATTGTGTTCCTTTCATCCAGAAATTCGGATTCCGAAAAATGCGATTCGAATTCCTTATGAAGAATCTGTTTTTGAAAATTTAGTATTTCAAATTGGATTGATTGAGTTAATTAGTTATGTGAAATGTACTTGTTCTCCTCGTATTATGATAGAAGCAGGGTATGTGGATGAAGAACAAATCAAATGGTTAAAGAAATTATACTACCATGGATTAGGAGAATTTCTTTATACCAATCAAATCTCTACTTCTATGGAAGAGTTGTTTGATATTATTTGTACAGAAAAAAAGACTTCTTTTTCTCCTTTTCCATATCATGGAGAAGGAAACTTGATTTGTGTAGGAGGAGGAAAAGACTCTTGTGTGAGTTTAGAAATTTTAAAAAATGAGAAACAGAATACTTGTTTGATGATTAATGCGAAAACTCCTTCTTTAGAAAGTTGTGAAAAAGCAGGATATTCTTCAGATGAGATGATTTTAGTAGAAAGAATATTAGATCGAAAGATTGTAGAGTTAAATGAACAAGGTTTTTTAAATGGACATACTCCTTTTTCCGCAATTGTGGCTTTTATTTCTTATTTGTGTGCTTATTTATTAGGAAAAGAAAATATTATCTTATCCAATGAATCTAGTGCCAATCAACCAACTGTGATAGGAACCGATATCAATCATCAATATTCGAAAAGTTATGAATTTGAAAGTGATTTTATTTCGTATATGGAAAAGAATTTCCCATTTGATATTCATTATTTTAGTTTGTTAAGAGGACTGAGTGAATTTCAAATTGCAAAATTATTTTCTCATTACAAAAAGTATCATTCTGTTTTTAAAAGTTGTAATGTGGGAAGTAAAGAAAAAGATTGGAAATGGTGTTGTCATTGTTCAAAATGTTTATTTGTCTATATCATATTAAGTCCATTTTTAACAAAAGAAGAAATGATTTCGATCTTTCAGGAAGACTTGTATGAGAAAGAAGATTTATTAGAACTATTTTTAGAAACATTAGGATATAAAGAAACCAAACCATTTGAATGTGTCGGTACTATAGAAGAGGCAAGATATGCCGTATCCTTAATGATTCAAAAAGAAGAACATTTACCGTATTTGTTACAGTATTATAAAGATCATTATCCATTAGAACTAGATGGAACAAAAATGGAAAAATACAATGAACAAAATCATTTAAATTCTTATTATAATGATTTAGTAAAGGGAGAAGTTGAAAAATATGTATCGTAAGATTATTGATAAATTAAAAGGAAAGAATATTGCGATTTTAGGATTTGGAAAAGAAGGAAAAAGTAGTTATGAATTCATTCGTAGACATTTGAAAGAACAACCTTTAACGATTCTAGATCAAAATGAAATTTCATTAGAAGACCCTTATTGTACTTTGATTACTGGGGAAAAGTATTTAGATTCTTTAGAAGAATATGATATGATTATCAAATCTCCTGGTATTTCCTTAAAAGATATTTCTTTAGAAAATATTCAAGAAAAGATTACTTCTCAATTAGAATTATTATTAGAAGTATTTCGAAAAAATGTGATTGGAATTACCGGTACAAAAGGAAAGAGTACTACGACGACATTAACGTATGAAATCATAAAAGATCAAAAAGATTCTGTTTATTTATTAGGAAATATTGGAATTCCTATTTTTGATCAAATCGAAGAATATAGGGATGATACCGTTTTAGTCATTGAGATGAGTTCTCATCAATTGGAATTTTTAAAAGCAAGTCCTCATATTGCTTGTATTTTAAATTTATACCAAGATCATTTGGATCATGCAGGGACATTAGAACATTATCATGATAATAAGATGAATATTTTTAAGTATCAAGATTCTTCTGACTATTGTATTTATTCTTCTGATAATGACTATTTAAGAGAAAGAATGGATTCTGATTTATATCAAGGGAATCGTTATACTGTACGTTTTGATATGGAAGAAATGGATGAGAATGCTGTTCGATTGGATGATAAAAAAGTCATTTTAAATGGAGAAGTTCTCTATGAGGATGGAGAAAGAAATTTAATAGGAAATCATAATTTGAAAAATATTATGTTTACCTTAACAATAGCCTCTATCCTAAAACTAGATCTTAGTAGGGCAAAGAATGTGATAAGGCATTTCAATGGTCTAAAATATAGAATGGAATGTATTGGAGAAGTACATGGGATTACCTATTATAACGATACCATTGCGACGATTCCTTGGGCTACTATGAATGCGGTAGAAGCTATTGGAAATGTAGATACCTTAATCTTTGGAGGAATGGATAGAGGAATTGATTATGAAGAGTTTATTGCTTTTTTAAAATCTTCTTCGATTTCGAATATGATCTGTATGCCTACGACAGGAAACTTTATTGGAAAAGAATTGGAGAATTCTTCTAAGAATGTTTTCTATGTTCAAACATTAGAAGAAGCTTATGCGTGTGCAAAATTCCATACGAAAAAAGGGATGAGCTGTTTATTATCTCCAGCCGCAGCAAGTTATGAATTCTTTAAAAACTTTGAGGAGAAAGGAAAAGCTTTTGAAGATATCGTAAAATCAGATTCATAAAAAAGGATTGTAGAAAATCCTTTTTTTGTTTATAATATGACCTAGGGGGAACGTATTATGATGAAACAAAAAAAATATGTTGCGATGCTTATGAATCGTCAGTTTATTGACGAAAACAAAAATGCTTTTATTGGAAGTCATGCGGTAGTTGGTAGTTGGGATTCGAAACGAGAAGTTTTTATCGATCGAAGTGGAAAAGAGTATTATTCTATGGCAGATCCTAAATTAATTGAATCCGATATTCCTTATGCGTATGGAAGTTTGATTGAAAAAAGAATGCTTCCTGAGTTTGTAACACCGGATTCATCTACTTTTAATATGATTCGTGAGTTTGAGAAAAAATGCAAAGATATTCTTTTCTTTGTTGGAAAAAAAGAAGATGGAAAGTATTTTTGTGTTTCTGTTCCTATTTCCCAAATCATGGGAGTAGTCGATGCTACTGCGATAGATGATAACTATGACTATATGGATAATGATCCTTCTATGGATATGTCTTTAGAAGAATTACAAGAAAATGTAATTAAAGGAGAATTTACATTAGAAGAATTAAAAATGATTCGTGATAATTTGGAAGAAGAGAAAGAAGATATTTCTAGTGTTTTAGATAGCGTAGAATTACAAATTGAATCCGATGAGAATAACATTGTAGATGGAGAATATCGTAAGATAGAAGAACCAGGTACTAAAAAAATGCTTCCAATGGAAAAAGAAGATCCTTATGCGAATCGCATTAATATTGAAGAATTATTTCGTCAAGTAACCGCTACTTTAATTGCGCAAGATGAACCGGCGCGTAGAGTGATTGCGGAAATCGCTAGAAAAGAATTAGATATTCGAAAGAAAAAAGAAGGTATTTTATTAACAGGAGCTACTGGAGTAGGAAAAACAGAATTAATGAGATTAATTGCGAAATATTTAAATCGTCCTTTCTTCAAAGTAAATACTACACAGTTAACGATTCCTGGTTATGTCGGAAAAGATATTGAAGAAGTACTATGGGATTTATATCTTCACTGTAATAAAGATAAAGAACAAGCAGAAAGAGCCATAATCTTCTTTGATGAAATTGATAAAAAAGGTTCTAGTAAAAAATCAGATGTCAGTGGACAAGGTGTTTTAAATGTATTATTACCATTCATCGAAGGAAGTAGTTATGATGCATGTGCAGATTCGAAACATACGGCCAATTCTGTTAAAATCAAAACCGATAATATGATTGTAATTTTTGGAGGGGCGTATACAGATGTATACAAAAATCTTGTTGTGAAAAATGGAATTGGTTTTGGAGAAGAAGTTTCTACAGAAGAAAAGTATAGAGAAGCCACAACCAAAGATTTTATTGAAAAAGGAATGATGACGGACGAATTCATGGGTCGTGTTACGGTTGTGAAATTAAATGATTTAGATGTAAATGCGATTAAAAGGATTATGTTAGAATCCAATGAATCTGCCGTGAAAATCCAAGAAGGTATTTTTTCTAAGTTAGGAGTAAAACTAACCTTTACGGATTCTTATTTAGAAGCCATTGCCAAACGAGCATGTGAAAAGAAAACAGGTGCAAGAGGATTAAATGGTGTGATTGATGAAACAACATGGATTGCTTTTGAAGAAGTGTATTCTCATCCAGAACAATATGGAGAAGTCATTTTAGATGAAGATACACTGGAGAATCCAAAAAATTATCAATTGATTAAAAAGGCTTGAAACTTAGACGAACATTTGATATAATCATATTGTTCGTTTGAAATGGCGCTGTAGCTCAGTTGGCTAGAGCAATCGGTTCATACCCGATAG
>CAMNDO010000032.1 GCA_946535455.1 uncultured Caryophanales bacterium | reverse complement strand
AGAAAATGGAATACATAATATCAAAATAATAACTAATGTTAAAAAAAGACGAAATACTGTAATTTTAGTTGGCAAATTCATAATCCAACACCTCACTCTTAATAGATTTTAATTCATCAATTCGATTCGGACTTTCATTCACTTGACTTACGACAAGATATAAAATTCCTACTAATAAAGCAAGCGCTAAAATTAATAATAGAAATGGCCAGATTTGTACTTTTTCTTTATACTCTTTTGTATAAGGAGAATGTACTTTCTTTTCCATTTCTTCTTTCTTCTTTTGTAAAGCAACAATATCATCTAAAGCAATTTTAGAAGTATGCTGAAATAAAAAGTTATTAAATTCATCCACTACTTTATTAGGATCTAATCCCAAATATTTCGCATAAGATTTTACAAAATCTCTTAATTCATATACATCTTTAAAAGCTCTGACATTCCCACTTTCTATATTCTCTAATTGAGAAGTGGAAATCAACAAATCTTCACAAGCTTCTGTAACGCTCACACCATTTTTGATTCGAGTATGTTGTAAATACTCTCCTAAATCCTTCATATAACACCTCATCAATGGATAAAATTAATATAAATAAGCCATGTTCTGTTCCCTTACGGGCGACAAACATTTATCTACTATTGCTAGTTCCTAACTCCATTCAATTCTTTCGTTAGAACTCCCCTACCATATTTTGGGTTTCTCACTCGCGGGGTTTACCTCGTTTCACACTTTTCTTTCAAAAAGTATCGTCACTGCGGCACTTTATGGATCCTTCCGTATCTTACGACTTAGGAATTATTCCGCCGTTAGTCAAAGACTACCCTAGGTTATTTTTTCCCTAGGCACGAACACTACAATCATCGCAGACTGTGTGAGCATGGACTTTCCTCAAGAGTTTCAAGAACTCCAGCGTTTGTCTATATATTAATTTTCTTGATTTGACTGATTGTCTCTTGTTCCATAAACCATTTTTTCTAATTGAGAAAGTCTTCTCATAATATCAATATTATTCACTTCCCCATGACTTTTGGAACTAGAAGCAACTTCTACACTTAATTGAGAATTACGTAGTTCTTGTTTTAACTGCATAATCTCAGCTAATAAATCAGCTTTTTCTTTTTCTAAACTATTGATAATATCTAAGAATTGTTCATAATCCCCAATAATATCATCTAAAAACTGATCTACTTCTTTTAGTCGATATCCTCTCGTGTCAATTTTAAAACTTTTCTCAAGAATATCTTGAGGCATTAATTTGATTTTGTTCTGATACATAATCTTCACCAATCCCTTACAATAGTATTATGTCATCAGTTCTCCTTTTTGTCAATTATTAACCCTCGAATCATTAACTCTCTTTCAATGGTTTTTGTTTTTTGAATCATATGATTCAATACGACCATAATTTCTAAAGCATTCATAAAATCACCTAGTCCATCATACACTATTTTTTCTTCAAAAAAAGAAATCCGACAATAATAGAAGTTTTTCTCCAAACAATCGAAAAATATAGAAAAAAAAAGAAACATATAGTATAATACAAAATAGGTGATGAAATGAACTATCCTAATGGTATTCGAAAAGAAAAAAAGAAAGATTCTATCATCAATTCATGGAGTCATAAAAATAGAGGTCTTTCTCTAGAAGGAGAAATCAATGATTCTAATGAATATTATAGAAACATAGATAAAGCTTATATCTACAAAAAACCAACTCCCATTAAAATCACAAAAGTAGATTATCCAACAAGAGCAAGTACAGTCATTAAAGAAGCTTTTTTTACAATACCATCTACAACAGATTATAATGGATTATATCGAGGAAAATATATCGATTTTGAAGCAAAAGAAACCAAAAGTAAAACATCATTTTCCTTATCCAATATTCATTCTCACCAGATTAAACATTTACAAAATATAGAAAATCATCAAGGAATATCATTTTTAATTGTAAGATTTTCTACTTTAGATGAAACGTATTTATTACAAACAAAGTACTTAACAGAGTTCTTAACAAAAGAAGAAAAAAAATCAATTCCTATTTCTTATTTTAGAGAAAACGGATTCTTATTAAAAAATGAATATCAACCAAGAATTGATTATTTAAAAGTAGTCGATCAAATCATTGGAGGGATTTAAATGCAAAAGAAAAGAATTAAAAAACGAATATCAAAAGAAAATCAATATAGAGGTTCTAGTCGTTCGAAACATCATGTAAAAAGTCGTGTACAAAGAAGAAATAGACAAAGTCTACTTTCAAAAGTAGTAGCACTACTGATTGCTATTACGATTTTAGTAGGATGCTATGTTACGTTTGGAGTGAAATTAGCAATACTAGCTGCGATTTTCTTAGGAATTTTAACAGGTATTTGGTTCTTATTAACCAGAAAAGGAAGAAAAAGAAGAAAACTAATGAGTATTGCATTAATTGTACTTCTCATATTAGGAATTCTTGGATTAATCGCATTTAGTGTATTTGTTGTCTATATCAAACAACAAGCAGATCCTAAGTATGAAATTGAAAAATTAAATACGATGGAAATTTCTAGAATTTATGCAAGTGATGGAACAGAGATTGCCAAACTAGGTTCTGAAAAAAGAGAAAAAGTAACGTATGATGAATTACCAGAAGTTTTAGTAGATGCTATTATCGCAACCGAAGATTCTAGATTCTTCCAACATAATGGATTAGATGCGCCAAGATTTTTAAAGGCTACTTTTGGCCAAGTAATTGGAGATTCTGGAGCTGGAGGAGCTTCTACTTTATCGATGCAGGTTGTGAAAAATAGTTTTACGGATAAATATGGAAAACTAACTTCTGGAATTCCTGGAATTATTCGTAAATTTGAAGATATTTATCTAGCCGTATTTAAATTAGAAAAAGAATATTCCAAAGAACAAATCATTGAATTCTATGTCAATAACCACTTCTTAGGAGGAAACATCTATGGTGTAGAAGAAGCATCCCTTGCTTACTTTGGAAAAAGTGTATCAGAATTAAACTTAAGTGAAGCAGCCATTTTAGCCGGTATGTTTAAATCACCAAATTATTATCGACCAACGGTAAATCCAAAAAATGCTGCAGCAAGAAGAAAAACCGTTCTTTATTTGATGAGAAGAGCAGGATATATTACCAAAGAAGAAGAAGAAATGGCAAATGCTGTTCCTGTAGAAGTATTAACCGCAGATGTGAATTATGCAGATGCCAATCCAAATCAAGGATTTATTGATACTGTGGCATTAGAATTAGAAAATAAATACGGAGTAAACCCATACACAACACCATTATTGGTATGGACAACCTTAGATTTAAATAGACAACGTGCTGTGGATACGGTACTAAGAGGAGAAAACTATAACTGGATTGATGATAGAGTACAAACAGGAGTCGCTGTGTTAGAATCCGAAACTGGAAAAATACTAGCGATTGGAAATGGACGAAATATCAATTCCAGAAGTCAAGGACAAGCAAGACAATATAACTATGCAACACAAATTAAGAGACAACCGGGATCTACCGCAAAACCACTATTTGATTACGGTCCAGGAATTGAATTTAATAACTGGTCTACTGCACAACCATTTAATGATGCACCTTATAGTTATTCCAATGGTAGATCGATTAAAAACTGGGACGGAGGATACTTTGGGAATATTACTTTAAGAAGAGCATTGGCAGCTTCTCGTAATATTCCAGCCTTAAAAGCCTTCCAACAAGTTGATAACTTAAAAATTGCACAATTTGTAACAGGATTGGGAATTACACCAGAGATTTGTGAAAGTGGATATAAATTTAACTATGATACCTTTAATTGTATCAATCCAAAAGATGCGAATGATGTAAAAGATACCATTCGATTACATGAAGCACATTCCATTGGAGCATTCTCAGGAGTTTCTCCATTACAAATGGCAGGAGCTTATGCTGCATTCTCAAATGGTGGATATTATAATGAACCATATTCTGTAACAAAGTTTGAATATAGACAGACTGGAAAAGTGGTAGAACATGAAGAAGTCAAAAGACAAGTGATGTCAGATGCGACAGCCTTTATGATATCGAGTGTATTACAAGATGTTGCTTTAACAGGTGGTACACCAAGAAACGTAGCAGCAAAAACAGGTACGACAAACTTTGATGCCAAAACCATGAGCGATTATAACATGCCATGGGATGCGATCCGTGATTCTTGGGTCGTTGGATATTCTACCAAAACAACAGTAGGAATGTGGTATGGATATGATGACTTTACGGTAGAATCTATCGCACAAGGATATGTATTACATAACGTACCAGCAACCATTCAAAAAGACCGTTTATTTAACGCTTTAGTATCTGCGGGAGCCATTGAATATGATCGAAGTGCTTTTGTAAAACCAGCAAGCGTCGTACAAGCAACCGTTTCCCCATCCAATCCAAACAAATTAGCAGTTCCTGGAAGTGGTGGAATTTCTGAATATTTCAAAAAAGGAACGGAACCAACTGAATATGATACTTCGAATTACAAATTAAAAGCTCCAGCCAACTTTAAGGCAACAGAATCTAGTGGTAAAGTAACCTTAACTTGGTCTGCAGTATCTCCAGGAGAACTAGGAGATGATTCTCATGGAGCATTCGGTTATAACATTTATAAAGACAATGTGTTAATCACATGGACCGATAAAACAACATATTCCTTCACTCCACAAGGTAGTGTCTATGGAACCTATAAGATTATTGCTACTTACAAATCTTATAATGATTTACAAAGTGAAGAAGCAACCTTCAAACTAGAAAAGAAACCAACTACGCCGACAACACCAACAACACCAACTACGCCAGGTGGCTCTACTACACCAGGAGGAAGTACAACACCAGGTTCTGGAACCACTCCTGGAGGAACAACAACTCCATAGAAATAAAAAAGAAGAATTATAAATTCTTCTTTTTTTCTTTACAAATATCCACCAAAGAACACTCTTTACAATTTGGTTTCACTGCCTTACAAAAATACCTTCCAAATAATACCAGTTGTAAATGTCTCTTTCCCCATAACTCTTTGGGAAATACTTTTTGTAATTTTTTCTCAATCTTTAACACATTCGCATTTCTAGAAGCGAGTCCTAGTCTTTTCGATACTCTTTCTACATGAGTATCAACTGCGATCGCAGGAATATCATAATACTCACTTAAAAAAACATTTGCTGTTTTTCGCCCTACTCCTGGTAATTTCTCTAAGGAAGATCTTTCTGTCGGTACCTTACCTTCATATTGTTCCTCTAAAATCATAGCCATATTTTGAATATAAGCGGCTTTTTTATGATAAGACCCAATTGGTCTAATAATATGCTCTAAATCCTTTAAATCCGCCTCTTTTAGGTCTTTTAACGTAGGGTATGTTCCAAATAGAATAGGAGTTACCGAATTCACTCTCTTATCCGTAGATTGTGCACTTAAAACAACTGCCATGAGTAACTCATAATCTTTGGAATAATGTAATTCACAAATAGGATTAGGATATAACTCTTCTAAAAAATCATCTATCTTACTCATCGTCATCTAACCAATCCCAATCTACCATCTGGATATCTACTGGTTCTTCTTTCCCCTTTTTCGAATGTTTTTTTCTTCTTTTTTCTACATCTTCTACGCTTTGGATTCCTGATTTTCCCCATTCATATAAAATCTTATCAATATAACGCAAATTAGAAACTCCATTAAAAGTAGCTTCTTTCACAGCTTCTTTGATTAAATCTTCACTCATATGATTATCTAACCAAGCTTTGATAATTTCATACTCCATAGGACTTAAGGTTCTTCCAAACTCTTTCTCAATTAATTCATATACATTAGAGTCTACTTTTTCTTCTCCTTCATCCATCACCAAATAAGATAATTTTTGGAAAAAGTCGTCTAATAAAACAATCTCCTCCATAAATCCCTTCTCATTTTTGGATACTTCAACACGAATCAATCCTTTACTCGTAAGGGAATCTACCTTTTCCATCACTTCCGATAATTCCATTCCTAATTGATTTGAAAACTCTTGAGGATTAAATAAGAAACGATCCCCTAAATGATAGAAATACATCAAAAATAGAAACTCTTCTAATGTTATATTCCATTTTTTATAATGTTTGAATAAAAAAATAGGTATTGTAATATTTCCATCTCGAAAAATAGAAACTACTTTAGATCCTTTCATAACATCCCCTCCTAAAGTAATACTATCATATCACAACTCAAAAAAAAAGAGAATCACTTGAATAATTTCGTCAAGTCTGATTCCTCTTCATCATCAAATATTCCATTCGAATCATCTTCTGCTTGAAATACATCTTCAAATTCATCTTTTTCACGGTGTCCTCCTGTTCCAATAGAAATAGGAGAATCCTCCTCTAATTCTTCTTTCTCAGAAGAAACACTCGTATGAGTAAATTCTCTTTCAAAGGAAGTAGAATCCTCTAAAGAACTAGAAGAAGCTGTGAAAGCATGATCAAAGCTATCATTCTTCATCGCAGGTTCTAATACTAAGAAACTATAATTACGAGTAATTAACTTCATCACATTCATTAAGAATATTAATAAGAATAATACAATCGCAATAATATATAAAACATGAATATCAAAAACATATCCTAATACAAAAAGTAAAATCAGTATTACAATATAAATTTTAGAAATAATACGTCCAAAGGTTAATTTCGCAGAAATATAAAAGTTTAAAATCGGAATATAACAGAAAATACTTTTTCTCGCATACATTCTTTTATGAAGTAAATTTAAGAATACCCCATATAAGAAATATAAAATAATT
>CAMNDO010000031.1 GCA_946535455.1 uncultured Caryophanales bacterium | reverse complement strand
TTCTTGCGACATAGAATAATACTCTGAATGCATCTTGTGATCTGCTACATTTTGGACCGATACCGGACGGAATGTGCCCAATCCTACATGAAGGGTTACATATCCAATGTGTATTCCTTTTTCTTTTATTTTTTCTAATAATTCTTCTGTAAAATGAAGACCTGCTGTAGGAGCTGCTGCACTTCCTAATTCACGAGCATAAACCGTTTGATAACGATTTTGATCTTCTAATTGTTCATGAATATAAGGAGGTAGTGGCATTTTTCCCAATTGTTCTAATTTTTCTAAAAAGATTCCAGAATAGATAAACTCAAAAAGTCGAATTCCTTCTTCTTTCTCTTCTAAACACTTTGCTTTTAAAATTCCATCTCCAAAAGAAACAATGGTTCCTACTTTAATTCTTCTAGCAGGTTTTACCAAACATTCCCATTCATCGTCTTTCCTATTTTTTAATAATAATACTTCAATAACCGCTTTGGTTTCTTCTTTTTCTCCTAATAGTCTTGCAGGTAATACTTTCGTATTATTTAACACCAAAGTATCTCCTTTTTCTAAATAATCCAAAATATCCGAAAAAACATGATGAGAAATGTTTCCGGTTTCTTTTTCTAATACCAACAACTTAGAGGAATCTCTTTTTTCTAATGGTGTTTGTGCAATTAAGTTTTCGGGTAATTCATAATCAAAATCATCTGTCGTCATATTTTTTCTCCTTTCTTTGGAAAAGCACTGAAAACTCAGTGCTTCTTTTATACCTTATTTTTTATTCAAAATCAAGTGTTGTCTGTTTGTTTTTTTCATTTTTTACAGGAATTCCTAACATTTCATAAGCTTTGTCCGTTACAACTCTTCCTCTTGAAGTTCTTTTTAGTAATCCCTCTTGTAAAAGATAAGGTTCATAAACATCTTCAATGGTTGTGACTTCTTCTCCAATCGAACTACTCAAAGCATCAATTCCTACAGGACCACCATTAAACTTTTCAATAATAGAAAGTAATAATTCTCGATCGGTATTATCAAGACCCATTTTATCAACCTTTAATTTATTTAACGCTTCTTCTGTAATTTCTAAAGTAACAGTTCCGTCTCCTTGTACCATCGCAAAGTCTCTTACTCTCTTAAACAAACGATTCGCAATTCTTGGAGTTCCTCTACTTCTTTTGGCAAGTTCTACCGCAGCATCGTCATCAATTTCCACATCTAAGACTCTTGCTGTTCTTTTCACAATATCCGTTAATTCTTCTTCCGTATAGTATTGTAGTTTATGAATAATTCCAAATCGATCTCGTAATGGAGAAGACAAATCTCCTGCTCGAGTGGTAGCTCCTACTAAAGTAAAGGGAGGTAAATCAATTTTAATATTTCGACTATTTCCTTCACTACCCACAATAATATCCAATGAAAAATCTTCCATCGCAGGATATAATATTTCTTCAATATATCTTGGCATTCTGTGAATTTCATCGATAAATAATACATCTCCTGGTTCTAGTGTCGAAAGAATGGCTGCTAAATCTCCACTTTTCTCAATACTAGGCCCTGATGCTGTTTTAATACTCGTTCCCATTTCATGAGCAATAATGAAAGCAAGTGTTGTTTTTCCAAGCCCAGGAGGACCATATAATAACACATGATCTAATGCTTCTTCTCTCATCTTTGCTGCTTTCACAAACACTTTAATATTTTCTTTCACATCTTTTTGACCAATGTATTCTTCAATCGTCTCAGGTCGAATGGTATTATCTAGTTTTTCATCATCCGTTAATTCATAATTTTTTACAATATTTTCTTCCTTCATATATCCCCCTTATTTTAATAATAGTTTTAAACATTCTTTTACTTGTTCTTCTAAAGATAAGGTATGATCTACTCTAACAATCACTGCATGAATTTCTTTTTCTTTATATCCAAGTCCTAATAAAACATCTCTTAAGTCTGTTTCTGTTTCTGTATTTTCCGATACCACTTCAGAAACAGATCCTAATTTTCCTTTTAAATCTAATATCATTTGTTTGGCTAATTTATCTCCAATCTTTGGAAATTTCTTTAAATACAACAAATTCTCTCTTTCAATCGCATCAATGATTCCAGAAGGAGAACCCACTGCTAAAATAGGAAGAGCCATTTTACAACCCAAACCTTTTACACTAATTAATTTTAAAAACAAATTCTTCTCTTCTTCTGTTTTAAATCCATATAATAATAAATCATCTTCCATTACTTGCTGATACACATAAACTTTTATTTCTTCCTCTACCTCGAAAGAATATGGATTCGAAACATGAATCAAATATCCAATTCCAGAGTTTTCTAATACAATGGCATTATTTTGAATGGATACAACCATCCCTTTGATATAATCATACATACTATTCACCTATATTTATTATAAATCAATTTTTCAAAAGTCGCAATCATAACGAACATAATTTCTAATTTTAATGTCAAGAAAAAGGAAATTACTTTCCTTTTTTCTCTACTTTCATTTTATCCAATAATTTTTCACTATTGGATTCATCTTCTACTTGTTCTAATAATTCTTCACTAACTTCATACTTTTTATTTCGATTTTTCATCTCTTCTTCATGAATCAAAACATTATAAGCAATTTTTCCTACTAATGTTTTTGGTAATTCTTCTCTAAACTCATATTCATAAGGCCAAGAGAAACGAGCTAAGTTCTTCTCAATTAATTCTTTAATGGAGTTTAAAACTTCTTCACTTTCTTTCTTTGGATCTTTTAATACAATAAATGCTTTCGCAGCAGATACTTTATAGGGATGTGGAACTCCAATCACACAACTCATTCTAACATCTGGATGAGAATCAATAATATTTTCAATATTATTTGGATAAACACAATATCCAGAAGAAATAATCATTCGTTTGATTCTTCCTTTAAAGTAAACAAATCCATCTGAGTCCATATATCCTTCATCCCCAGTATGAAGCCAAGTTCTACCATCTTTATGTTTTCGTAACGTTTGTTTGGTTTCTTTCTTGTTTCGAATATATCCACTCATAACCGTAGGCCCAGATATTACAATTTCCCCTTCTGTTCCATATGGCACTTCTTTTTCGGTTCCTTCTTTTACAATTTTATAATACATATCGGGATAAGGAATTCCAATACTACCTTTTTTATAATAGTTTAATGGAGTAAAACAACTCGCAGCACAACATTCTGTCAAACCATATCCTTCTCGAATGGTAGTAGGAGATTTATGTTCTTTTAACCAGTCATCAAAGTTTTTCTTTAACTCTACTGATAAAGAATCTCCTCCCGAAATGACACAAGTTAACGAATCTAACTTCATATTCTTAAAGTTTTTATTCTTCATAATGGCATCAAATAAAGTAGGAACCCCTACGATAACATTTGGTTCATATTTCTTACAAATCTTATCAAACGTATTCGCATTAAATTGTGGAATTAAAATACTGGTTCCTCCAAAATATTGTACACAATGAATACAAACCGATAATCCAAATCCATGAAAGATTGGCATAATGGCAAGTACTTTATCTTTATCTTTTAAACAAGCAACATGTTCAAAATTTTGCATCGCAGAAGCATTTAAATTTAAATTGGTTAATTTCACTCCTTTTGGAGTTCCTGTCGTTCCTCCAGAATAAAGAATTGCAGCTAAATCTTTTCCTTTAAATCCATCATCAATTTCTTTTTCATATTCCTTTCCTAAACGAATAAACTCTTTCCAACTAATCTTCTTTTTATCATTATGAAGATAGGTATTGGGATTTAGTGTTTTCATGGTTTTCGGTATAATATTTTTAGGAATGGTCGTTGTCGCATACAAAGACTTCATCAAAGTAGGCATAGATTCTCCCACTCCTACTAAAACAATTTTCTTTAGTTTCGTTTCTTTTACAATTTTATCAATTTTTGGTTCATCAAAATCTACACTAATTAACCACTCTGATTTGGATAAATTTAAATAATTTTTAATTTCATTTTCAGCACTCAAAGGATGAATCATAGAAGCTACTGCTCCTATTTTATTCACAGCATAAAATGAAATAATCGCTTCTGGTGTATTTGGCATACAAATCGAAACCACATCTTTATGCTTGACTCCAATTGCTTTTAAGCTTCTTGCTGCCTCATCAATTTGTTTTAAAAACTCATGATAAGTCTTTTGATTTCCATAATAATTATAACTAATATTATTTAAATGTTTACTTGCTGTATATTCAATTAATTTATATGCTGAAAAATCAGGATACTCTAAATGTTCCTTTTCATCATCATAAAACTTTCTCCATGGAGCTTTGATACTTTTACTCATCTTATTCACCAATATTTATTATACTATAGGAAACAAAAAATGAAAACAAATAAAAAAGAGGTTTTCCTCTTATTTTATTGATTCTGATGAGATATAAACCCAGTTTTCTCCCTCTTTTTGAAAAATGAATTTGTAATCAGATCCTTTGGCTGATATTTTTTTACCTTCTGATTTATCAATGGAAATCAGTCTTTCATAATCATTATTAAAATCACTATATATCATCACATTTGCTGCATATATATTATCGATATCATTGGATACTACTTTTTTGTTATTGGTAAAGTATTCAATTGAATCACAACTTGCTGGAGGACTTCCGCGTAAATATTTTTTAATTAACAATGTGTATGGAGTTTCTTCCATTTCCTCTTCTAGTGTTTTTTCTGGTTTATTCAATAATTTATCACGATTTAGATAAACAAAAGTTCCCATTTCACAACATGCTAGAAATAAACTCATGATTAGTATAGGTACTAACTTTCCTTTTTTTTTGTTCTAATTCCATTAGATTTTTATCATTCTCATTTATATTTTATTACCTTTCATATCTATTATCTTCTGATAATGATTTTAAATCTTTTTTATCTACTTTATAAAATTTACCAGCAATCGGTGGTACTTCCATTCCATCTTCATATAGAATCATACTAGAAGCACTAATGTCATCCACCTGTTTTTCTATTACCTCTTTTTTTTCAATATCATATATATACATCGTTATATAATTTTCTGTTATCATTGCTTCATATATTACATGGTATGTATCAATATTAGAATTATTTTGATAGTATCCAATTGCCGATTTCATTTTTTCGTCTTCCTTTTCTTGATTGAGTTCATCTTGAAATACTTTTTCATATTCCTCCACTGAGATGGTTTTCAAATGAGTAATGTTCATCTTTTGATAACAAGATTTTTCCCTAAGACATAAACTATTTTCGTTTAAAACGTAATAAAAATCAACACCTCCACGAAAACCCATAGAATAATATAGTTTTGTTTGATTTTGATCTATCCATTTCCATTCATCCGTTTCGACTTGTATCTTATTATCCACTGGATATGAGAATAAGACTTTATGATCCATAACACAGAGTTCTTTTATTTCTATAGCTCTTTCTTCTCCTACATATTGATAACATCCGTTTGCTTGATTTTGCTCCATAGAGTTCAAGTTTCCATTTTGATCATAATACTGATCCTCTAAATATTTTAAGTTCTTCTTTTTTACTTTTTGAAAACCTAAAATCTCTTGTGTTTTTTCATGATATGTATATTTTGATTCAAATCCTACTGGAATAAAACTTGGATGATTTCCTTTACGATCTTCTGAAGTGATTCTTTGTATCTTTAAATCTAAATATTCATCATGATATCGAACTAAGCGATAACGATATTTTTTTTGATAGATATTTTTTCCTGCGACAATAACAAATTCTGGATTTAAAAAATAAAACTCATATTCCTTATTTTGAAAAAACAATCCCGTTAAATCAATATCAGCAATTTCTTCTTGCTTTTTGTTTTTCACGTAGTAATGAGATACATAATCTTTCTTTTGATATACAAATTCTTCTTGATTCCATGATAATATTTTAAAATGACATGTATTTATATAAGAATTCAAATAAAGGCATTTTTTCAAAAACAAATCTCTTGGATCCATCTCTTCTTCATCATCGGAATCTACATCTTCATGCCAATGAATCATAAATTTATCATATGATACAATATCTGGACTCGAAACGTGATAATAAATGATATCCTGATACTTTAAAGTAAAAATAATACTCAGTAATAATAAAATAAGTAGAGCAAAGAAAAGAATGAAACAGTATTTCCAAATATTCTTTTTTAGATTCTTATTTTGTTCCATAGTCCACCCACTTTTTCCATTATATTATAGCATAAAACAAATAAAAATATGTCAATCGCACGTAAAGTTATTGTCAATTGACAAAAAAAGAAAGTACACTACTTCCTTTTTATAAAACTAATTTTATATTGGCTCACTAGAAACATATACATAATTGCCATCTTCCATTTGGAACGTAAATTGATATGTTGTTCCTTTTTCAAAAGGTGGATCTACCGGCGGATAATTTCCATCAAATCCTTCTTGAATTTGAACCGTTCTTGCATAATCTGCATAATATCCTTCATTTCCATCTGTTTTAGAGAATGCTACTTTTACATCTATCTTTAAAACACCATCCGTATCTACTGCTTTTGTGATTTTATACTGTGTCATTGGTGGACAAGTACCTCCACATGGGATATCCTTTTTGATATATGTTTTTGTAGAAGCATCATACTTGTATTCACATGACTCATCCAGGCTATCTGGATTAAATGAATAATCCCTACCAAAGTATTTTCGCATCGTTTGAAGAAGTTCCTCTAATGCAATTGTATTAGAAGGATAATGTTCAAGCATTGCTACATAATAAGCTCTTTTATTAGAAATATCTTTTGCTACTACCTTTTTATCATTGACAAATTCTTCAATAGCATCACAAGATGTTCCTTTCATTAATCTACTAACCAATTCGATAATTTTTTCATCTGTCGCTTCATATGTAATAATCACTGGCTCTTTTTGTTCTACTTTTTCTTCTTTCTTTTCTTTTACCTCTTCTTTTTCAAATAATTTATCT
>CAMNDO010000030.1 GCA_946535455.1 uncultured Caryophanales bacterium | reverse complement strand
GGAAACAATTCTTTTAATTCAGAGTATAATTGCCCTGCCAAAGTCTTATTATGTGCTAATACTAAAGTTGGTTTTTTTACTTCTTGAATGACATTTGCGATGGTAAAGGTTTTTCCTGTACCTGTCGCACCTAAAAGGACCTGTTCTTTTTTTCCAGATTGAATTCCTTCTACTAGTTCTTGAATGGCTTCTGGTTGATCTCCAGATGGTTCATAATTTGACACTAATTGAAACTCCATACCATCACCTCTTTTCTTGGAAAACAACTAAATTCTATCACTTATCTCGTGAAAAGACAAGTAAAGAAAAAGCAATAACGAGTTATTGCTTTTATCGATTATTCCATGAAGATGGAATGACTACATATCTGGTTGGAGATATCGTACTATTCACGTATTGTCCCCAAGTACATCCTCCACCTTGACTCTTCCAATCACAAGAAGTAATTTCTAAATGTAAGTGTGGCCCTGTTGACCATCCTGTAGAACCCATTTGTCCAATTGGACTCCATGGACTTACAATTTGTCCAACACTGACAGACCAGCTTCTTAAATGGGCATAGGTAGAATAGATAATTCTTCCTCCCACATTATGTCTAATTTTTACAACAAGTGCTCCATACATATCATAGTATCTTGCACTAACCACTCCTGCGGCAATTGGATAAACCGTAATGGATTTATTACTAGAAGATAAATCGATTCCCATATGCCCTCCACCATATCCTTGGGTAATATATCCATATTCCATTGGACGATAGAAACCATTGGTACTTGGCGTACTTCCACTACTAAAGTATCGGTTGATACAGGCTTGTTTTTCTTCGTTTCTTCCACAACCCATACTTTGTAAATCTCGAATTTGTGCTTTGGCTGACTTGATTTGTTCTTCAATTCCAGGCATAGTCTCTTTAATTGCATTTGTATCTGCATTAATTCTAGCTTTTTGATCTTCTAATTCTTTTTCTAGTTTTTGTAAACTTGCTTTCTTTCCCTCTAAGCTTGCTTTACTTTCTTCATTCTTTTTGATTAAAGCATCTAATTCTTTCATGATTTGATCATTATACTCTGTTAATTGCTCTACAATAGACAAACGATAAATCATATCTGTAATGTTATTGGCACCAAAAGCATATTCCAAATAAACATTATTTCCATTGGATATTTGATAATATTCAATGATTTTTCTACTTTCTTCTGTTTTCTTCTCAATTTCTCTTTCACATTCTGCAATCTCTTCTTCTAGTCTTTTAATTTCTTTTTCTGCTTCACGAATCTCTGCTTCAATCGCAATGATACGATTCTTAATCGCTGCAACTTCTGCATCATTCTTCGCAATCTTATCTTTTTTCGCTTGTAGTTCTTGGGCATATCGCTCTACTTCTGCTTCAAATTGTGCAATCGTTTGTGCCTCTACCTCAATAGGAGAAACCCAAAAAGATGTGAAAAGAGTAACAATCAAGATAAAACCAATTATTTTTTTCTTTCTCATACTTTTAAATACCTCTTTACTGCACTAGCACTACCAATCATTCCGACTACAATACCAATTGCGATAACAATTAGTGATACGTTATAGATAAATGGTTCTGGTTCGATTAATTGAATTAATCGAGAATACAAATATCCATCAAAGTGTCTATAGAAAGCAAAGTATCCATAAATTGTGATTAAGATTGGTACAACAGAACCAAATACTCCTAAAATCATACCCTCTATGATGAATGGTAATTTAATTGTAATATTACTAGCCCCTACCAAACGCATAATTTCAATTTCTCTTTTTCTAGCAGAGATGGTTAACTTAATGGTATTTACAATTAAGAATATGGTAACTAATATCAACGCCACTACAATTCCATACGTCACTTTTTTAATAGACGCGAACGCTGTGACCATTTTATCTACCATTCCCTCTCCATAACGGACAACGGATACTTTTTCTATTGCTTGAATCTTTTCCGCGGTATCTTTAATTTTTTCAATATTTTTTACTTTTACTTGGAAAGTATCTTTTAATGGACTGTCTTCATCTTCCCAATTCTCTAACACTGTACTAAATATTTCCGATTCCTCTTGCATTTTCTGTTTGACTTCTTGTCTGGATTGAAAAGTATATTCTCCTACATTCGAAATCGATTTAATTTGTTCTTCTACTTCATGAATTTCATCTTGTTCTATTTGATTGTCTAAGAATACAACAATGGTCATATCTTTTTCTATTTCTCTTGTGAAGTTTTGTACATTATAAGATGCCATAATTGCTACTGCGACAATAATTAAAGTAATCGATATACAGGAAATAGAAGCTAGTGAAAGTGAAAAGTTACGAATGACACTTTTAACAGCATCTCGAATACTTCTACCTAACATTCTAAATGGTTTCATTCTGCATACGTTCCTTTCTGTTTAAATTTAACAAGATGTCCATCTTTTAATGTAATCACTTGTTTTTTCATTTTATTGACAATCTCTTTATCATGAGTAGCCATGATAATCGTTGTCCCTCTTTGTTTGTTAATGCTTTCTAATACCTTCATAATTTCCATACTTTTTTCAGGATCTAAGTTTCCAGTAGGCTCATCACATAATAATAATTTTGGATCATTCACAATCGCTCTTGCGATCGCAACACGTTGTTGTTCTCCTCCAGATAAGTTATTGGGATATTCATGTACTTTATTTTTTAATCCTACATCTTCTAATGCTTTTAGTACTTTAATACGAATGATATCTTTCTTTTCTCCAATGCATTCTAAAGCAAAAGCAACATTTTCATATACCGTTAACTTCGGTAATAATCTATAGTCTTGGAATACAATTCCTAGTTTTCTTCTTAGTTTATATACTTTTTTATTTTTTAGTTTCGCAACATCTAACCCCCCAACAACTACTTGTCCTTTGGTTGGTTTTTCTTCTCGATATAACATCTTAATCAAAGTTGATTTTCCACTTCCAGAACCACCGATTACGAATACAAACGATCCTTTCTCGATAGCAAGGTTTAAATCGTAGATGGCTGTTACTCCATTTTTATATTTCTTCTCAACGTTTTTTAAACGTATCAAATCCATCGTTCTTCACCACCTTGTTATTTCATTATAACACATATTTCAAAAATAAAAAAAAGAGAGAATAAAATATCTCTTTTCTTTACGTTATTTTGCACCTTCTACTTGGTAAGAATCTGTGGCAACGAAGAAAGCATCAGGATCTAGTTTCCGAATTCCTTCTGTTAAATAGTAATATTCTCTAGAAGGAATAATGGTTAACATCACTCGTCTTTTACTTTCTAAGAATCCACCTTTTACCTCAAAAGTAGTAACCGTATGATGTAATTCTTCAATGATATATTCTTTGATTTCTTTTTCTTTCTTTGTCATGATATAAAATGCTTTATTATTGGAAATTCCTAATAATACTTTGTCAATAATAATATTACTGATATAAATCAAAATAATGGCATATAAGGCTTTATTAATTCCAAAGAAGATAGATCCTGTTGCGACAATAATCATATTACTCACTAAACTAGATTTCGCAACGGATATTTTAAACTTCTCAAAGATGACTTGGTAAATCATAGAAAACGCTCCACTACTATAACCACTTTTATACATTAATCCACTCGCAATTCCACTCCATAACCCTGCGAAAATCACAATCAAGAAAATATCGGAAGTATCAATGAAGATTACATTACTAATTCCTGAAGTTAGTTTTACTATAAATGGATAAGCAAAACAAGCAACTAAAGACCCTGCTGTTCTTTCAATTCCTAAATACATTAAACTAATAATCGCACTAAATACCGATAAAATCATTAAAATGATGGATGGATCAATTCCATATAAGTAATAGGAAAGAGTTGCAACACCATCGGTTCCTCCTGTTACAATTCCTAAAGGAAGTATCAATAAATTATATAAAATAGCACTTAAAAATAGAGAAACTGTAATTAATACAATTCGATATAATTGTATGTGCTTTTGTAATCCTTTCATCTACTCACCTCCAAATACTTCATAAGTATCCGTAATAATATAGAAGGCATCAGAATCAATTCTTCGAATTCCTTCTTTTAATAAATAATAATCTTTGGTTGGTAATACTGTCATTAGCACTGTAGAATTTTCTTTTTTATATCCGCCTTTGGCATTAAAAATCGTAACACCATGTCCTAAGCTCTTTAAAATATATTCTCTTACCTCATTTTCTTTTTCCGTTACAATAAAGAATACTTTGCTATCTGAAATTCCTAATACTACTCTGTCTGATATCATACTAATGATGTATAAGAATAAAACAGAATACATCACACTGTTTAATCCAAAAAAGTAAACAGAGCTTAGTACAATCAAACCATCGCTCACCAACATACTACTTCCTAAGCTTTGCTTTAAATATTTGGAAAGGATTTGATTGACAATATCCGTTCCTCCTGTGGTAAATCCTGCTCGAAATACTAATCCTGCACCAAACCCATATAAAAGTCCTCCTAGGATCGTAGACATTAATAAATGTGAAGTATCCATTCCAATCCAAACATTAATATTTTCGGTTAATTTAATTAGGAATGGAAAAATCAAAGATCCTAAAATAGAAGCACTTGTTTTTTTCTTTCCTAATAAAAGAAAACTAATGGCTAGTAAGAAAATATTGATACAAAGAATCACGACTGCATTTTCAAAACCAAATACTTTATTGGTAATAACGGCAATTCCTCCTACCCCACCAGGAACTAGTTTATTAGGCACAACAAAGAGATTATAACTCATTGCTATAATAAAACAACCAATCAAAAACTCAATGAATCGTTTTACCAATGCTTGTTTTTTAATATAATCGATAAATTGACTATTTTGAGCATTCAAAACAACATTCATACTATAACCCCTTCTTCAAATTACTTTCCATAAATTCATCAATGTCTCCATCTAATACTTTCGAAACATTACTAGTTTCTACATTCGTACGATGATCTTTCACCATCGAATAAGGATGCATGACATAACTTCGAATTTGAGAACCAAAATCAATATTCTTTTGTTCTCCTTTTACAGCATTTAATTCTCTTTCTTGTTCTTCTAATTTCATTAATAATAATTTATTTTTTAATACTTTTAATGCTTGTTCCTTATTTTGAATTTGACTTCTTTCATTTTGACAAGTGACTACTGTTTTCGTAGGTAAATGCGTAATACGAACAGCAGAATCGGTTGTATTGACTCCTTGCCCTCCAGCTCCCGTAGAACGATATACATCTATTTTTAAATCTTTCTCATCGATCTCAATCGTTGTATCTTGTTCTATCTCAGGAGTGACTTCTACAGAAGCAAAAGAAGTATGCCTTCTGTTATTAGAATCAAAGGGAGATAATCTTACTAATCGATGAACTCCTTTTTCATTCTTCAAATACCCGTAAGCATTCTTTCCTTTTACCATCATAGATACACTTTTGATTCCTGCTTCTTCCCCATCTTGATAATCTAATATGGTTACTTTGTAGTTTTTCTTTTCACACCATCTAGTATACATACGATAAAGCATACTAGCCCAATCACACGACTCTGTTCCTCCGGCTCCTGGATGAATTTCTAAAATACAATTATTTTTATCATAGGGTCCAGAAAACATCTTTAACATTTGTAATTGTTCCATTTCTTTTTCTAGTGTTTCAATCGAAGAAAATATTTCCTCTTTCATACTCTCTTCTTCGATTAATGGTAATAACTCTAGATTACTAGAAATATCATTTTCTAATTTTTCTATTTGATCGACTTGTTCTTTTTTCTCATTTAATTCTTTGATAATTTCCTCTGCAGAAGAGGAATCTGACCAAAAATGAACATCTTCTGTTTTTTGTTGTAACAAAAGAATCTCTTCTTTTAATTTTGGTAAGTCAAAGTGACCTCCCAATATCATTTAAAATTTCTCTACATTTTTCTAATCGTCTCATGGCTTCTTTCTCATCCATAATTTCACCTTCTACTCTTATTTTATTACTTTTTTGAAAACTTATCACATTTTGGTATCATTTCTTATTTTTCACATATATTACTATTGAGGAAGGTTCACTTTGTCGTGTGAAGATCCTCTGTATATAGATGAAGGAGCTTAACGCTCCTTTTGTTTTTTTCTATTTAAATTTAATAATCTTCCTACGAAGTAGCTTCCTCCTAAGATTAGAATACCCCATAAAACAGTAACGTATAGAGATTGTTCTCTAATTCTTAAGAATGGGTATGGTCCATCTACGGTACCCGCGATATTGCATCCGATTAAGATTACCGCATAAACTAGTGTTAATATAAATCCTAAAGATTCATTCTTACTTTTCTTTTCATAGAATACATAAGAAATAATCGAAAGAATAGGACATAATGTGTGAAATACAAAGAAAGTAGAAGTAAACATTAGCATTTTATAATCAAAATGATACATTGGTCCTAGTATAAAAATGACCACTAATAGCGTTAAGGTTAAACAACAAGTAGTCGCATGACGTAATGTTCTTACCCACTCTTTATCACTCTTATAAAAGATTAAGAATAATGCACTAGATACTAACGCTAATAAATTACTATCGTTGGTATAATACTCTATCGCAATCGAATGATTGGTCCATAGTGTATATCCAAATCCTATGATTTCTCCTATTAATATGATTGCATTTAAAATGAATGCAATGTTTCCTTTCTTCATATCTATCACCACTACTTATACTAAAATTATAACAAAAAAAGGATGAGAATGCTAGTATATAATGTTTTTCTAGTCAAATTGACATTTTTATGGTATAATAGACACTGTTTTGACGAAAGGGGAATCTTTATGTTAGCAGATAAGATGCGTACTATGGAATTAGCCGCAAACTATCAAAGTCCTATTCCAGCATCTAAAAGTTATAATTATATCTATCCCTATACTACAGAAAACATTGGTGAATATATGCCAGTTGTAAAAGGAAAAAGTATTCTAAGCGTGATTGGTTCCGGAGATCACTATCTAAATTTTGTGAGTGAAGGAGCTAAAAAGGTCGATAGTTTCGATATTAATCGTCTTGCTCTTTTCTATTTAAAATTAAAAAAAGCGGCAGCTTTA
>CAMNDO010000029.1 GCA_946535455.1 uncultured Caryophanales bacterium | reverse complement strand
AATGTTAATATATAGATACAGGAGGGTTTCGGATTGAATATTATTTATACAAAAAGTTATGAAAAAGGACTAAAAAAATTAAAAAGACATGTAAAAGAATATCAAAATTTATTAACCATTTTAGATATTATAGAAAATGCAGATAATTTTGATATATTGGTACAATTGCCAATTGTTCATTTATATCGTTTTGAACGATTGAAACATAAATGGAATGAATACTATTCTTTTAATTTGAGTAAGTCTAGAGGAAAGATTCGATTAATTATAAAACCAAATGAAAATAATAAAGTAGAAGTGTATATTGGTTTTATTAGTTTTGATCATTATGAAGATTTTGAAATTGAGAAGGTGATTTATTATGATGAATAGACAAAATAAATTTGGAATGGAATTAGGAGAAATATTAGAGATGAATCATATTAGTATAAAAGAATATGCTGATAGGATTGGAACTACTTCTAAAAATTTAATTGATATTATTGAAGGAAGAGTTTCTTTGTCTTTTAATATGGTATGTAACATTGCTTTTATTTCTGATATACCAGTTAGTTATATTATGAATGTAGAGGAAAATTTCAAGTTAGATAAAAATATTGATTTATATATTGAGAAAAATAATATGACATTAAGAGAGTGTATCAATCGGTTTCATTATAAAGAATTATCTGAAAAATATGATGTTATTTATCAAAATGAAAAAAATGATTATAGTATTTTAAGGGGAATTTTAAAATATTTAAGAATTCTAGATCCTACTATATTAATGAAAGATAATCATATTTTTTACAAAAGTAAAAATGATAAACCAGAATTATTAGCTTTATGGTTGGAAAGATGTTATCGAGTAGTGCAAGAACAAGAATTAGGGCAATATCAAAAAGAAAATATTCAAGTGTTAGTAGAGTTTATTCGAGAAGAAGCAAGACATAATCGTTTTGATAAAAACAAATTAATTCAAAAATTTAATGAGAATGGTATTTTTCTTGCGATTGAACCTGATTTAAAAGGGGCTAAAATTCGAGGTGCATTTCGTGTGTTAAATGATAAACCAGCAATTTATTTAACAACAAAGCATAAAAGGTATGCAGATGTGTATTTTGCATTACTTCATGAATTAGCGCATTGTCAAAGAGATTTCAACCGTGGTAAAAGTGGAAGCATTGTTAGTTTGGAAAATTATGCTTCAGAGTCTGACTACGAAATAAAAGCAGATGAACTAGCTTTTCGTTGGATGGTGGATGATAAAGTATATCAAGAGTTCATTCAAAATCTTCGTTTCGATAGAGAAGATATTATTCCTAGTTTTGCTGTATATCGATTGGCACATGATAAATATATTTCGTATCAATCCGAAGAATATCAAAAATATAATAAAATAATAGAATAGTTTCATGTATATTCACTTTACACTTTACACATACTAATGTAGAAAAGTGTTGAAATCAGTTGTGTTTTATATTGGGATATGAAATAATTAATGTATAAAGAATAGGAGTGAATATATTATATGAAGAATGTCAAAAGAGTTTTAACGTTTTTGATGGTAAACTTATTAGTGTTTATGGGAATACCTACTGTATTTGCAGCACCTAATAATGTTACAATTGCAACAGGAGGAACCATCCAGATTAAAAGAGAGGTAAAAGAGGTAACCAACCCAGTAACGGCTACTTTTACATATAAAGTAGAAGAAGCATCAAATCCTGGTACAGCAGCTACAAACTTGCCTGCTAACTTTACGATTACCTTCAACAATGTAGCACCAAACGCAAGTCATGTTGCTACACAAACAACTACATTAGATATGAGTGCTGTTAAATTTAACAAGTTAGGAGATTATAAATTTAAGATCACAGAAATTTCTAGTAGTGATGAAACAGAGTATCCAAAAGATACAAAAGTATATTACATTTATGTATCTGTTCGTAATATCTTAGATGCTGCGAATGAACCAACAGATACTTATGAAGCAACTTTAGCTGCACAAGGAAAATTAAATGATACAGGAGCAAAAAGAGATGTTGTCTTTGATTCTACTGCTATTTATACTTATTTAGAATTATCAAATAAGTTAACAGGAAATATGGCAGATATTGATGAATATTTTGCATATAACATTACTATTCCTGGAAAAACAGGAGCAAAATATAAAGTAACAGGAGATCACTCTACCAATGGAACTTCTGATGTTACAACATCTGACTGTAATGCCGGAGTAGCTTGTACGATTTATTTAAAACATGGACAAAGTGTACAAATCGGTGTAAATGGAACGAAAAATCAAATTCCTGTAGGTGTGAAATATAACATTACAGAAACAGGAGCAGCAACCTATGAAACTTATATTGATGGTTCTACAACCAATACAAAAGTAATGCCAGAAAAAACAACAGTGGCTACCAATGCAACTACATTTAATACAGCAAATAAAACTGCATATGTTAACCATAAAGAAGAAAACCCATTAACTGGTGTGTTCTTAAACATTTTACCATTTGTGATTCTATTAACATTAGGATTTGTGGGAGTTTATTACATCCGTAAATCTTCTCAAGAACAAGCATAAAAAAGGATAGTAAGCAGTTCGAAAGAACTGCTTTTTCTTTTTGTCAACAAGGAAATAAATATTGACACTAAAGTGTATTTGTACGATAATAATAGTATAGAATAAGATAAAGATGGGAAAGTAGGAATCTTTCTACTTTTCTATGAAAGAGGCGATGAGATGGAAACGAAAAAAAAGACAACTACAAAGAAAAAAACAACATCTACAACGAAGAAAAAGGCACCTTCTAAAAAGAAGACACCTGTTCAAAACCAAGAGAAAGAAAAAAGAGTAGTTCAGGAAAAGGTGTTAGAAGAAAAAGAAATAAAAAAAGAAGAAGTTAGTATTCATAAAATTACATTAAAGAATTTTGTTTTATTACTTTTTAAACTGATTATTATCTTTGTGATGTTTTATTTCATTTTTACTTCTATTTTTGGTATACTAAGAGTAAGATCTGAAGTGATGTCACCTAGTATTCGTGATGGAGATTTATTAATTTATTATCGTTTAGATCGTGAATTTCATCATGGAGATGCAGTAGTAGCAAAAGTAAACGGAAAGCGTTATATTATGCGTATTGCTGCGATTCCAGGAGATTTTGTGGAAATTGATGAAGAAGAGAATAAACTTTTAATTAATGGGGCACCAGAAGAACATATTGTTTACTACAAAACGGTAAAAGATGAAAAATCTGAGATTATGTATCCATTTCGATTGGATAACCATGAATACTTTTTAATTAATGATTATCGTACCTTTACGGATGATTCTCGTAGATTTGGTGCAGTAAAAGATACCGATATTTTAGGTAAAGTGATTGGAAAATTACAAACGAGAAATATATAAGGAGTTGTATTATGAAAAAAAAGTTATTCTTATTTCTATTTTTAAATATTATTTTAGGAATGTTTTATATGATTCCAGTTTCTGCGTTGGAAAATCATATTGTTAAGATTACCGCAACCATTGATGGTGTAAAAGATCCAATGAATGAAACATTTCATTATAGACTTCGTTCCGATGGAAATAATCCAGATGTTCCTATGGGATTGCCAAGTGAAGCAGAAATTACATTATCAGGAACTCCTGTGAATGAAAAATTATCTGGTACTACCACGTTAGATTTTTCTCGTACGGTATTTACGAAAGTAGGGACTTATGTTTTTGAATTAATCGAAGATCGTTCTTCGAATGAGCAAGATTATCCTCGTTCTCAAAAAGTATATAAGATTTATGTAGATGTTCGTACTGTGGGTGGAAAAATGGAAATTCAAGCTTTAGAACAAGGGTTGAATACTTCTAAGAATCAAAAAGAAGATATTGTATTTGAACACGCTCCATTCTTATCTTATATTGTGATTAATACGGATTTATCAGGACCAAATGCGTTTTGGAATGATAGAGGGGTGTATTTTAAATATCGTGTGACGATAGAAGGTCCTCCTGGAAGAGTCTATACAATTTTAGGACAAGATACTAAAGTCACATTTGATGGAAAATCAGTTACACCAGATCAAACTTATACGATTCGTGGAGATGGAAGCCTATATTTGGATAAAAATGCTCCACAACTTCGTAGAATTATGGCTGGTGGAGATACCAACTATGTGGATATTTATATGAAAGAGAGTCAAACAGTTACGATTGGATATGATGGAAAAAATGGACAAATTCCAGTTGGAACAAACTATCGTATTTACAAAATGGAGGCTTTGAAATGGGATACTCATGTGGATGGAAAACATGCTACAGCTTCTAGTGTAAAAACAGTTAGTATCAATCCTCGTGAGAATGCGACAGTATTTGTTCATAGTCGAGATATTGATATTCCTATTACAGGATTATTTATAGATCATTGGCCAATTTTATTATTACTAGCAATTACAATATTAGGGATAGTATTTATTAAAAGGATGAAAACAGAGTGAATTTTGTTAATAAGTTAATTAAAATATTTGATGGATTTGTTAGTACAATATCAGTAAGTTTATTACTAATTTTAATGTTATTTAGTGTATATGCTTTATATGATGTTTATCAAGTATATCACAGTGCAGAATTAGGAGAAGATATTGCTACTTTAAAACCAAAAGCGAAAGCAACATCTCTGCAATTAACAGAATTACAAAAAATAAACCCTGATATTGTTGGATGGATAACCATTGATGAAACCAATATTGATTATCCAATTTTGTGGGGGAAAGATAATTCAGAATATATTAATCAAAACTATAGAAGAGAATATTCTGCAGCAGGTAGTATTTTCTTGGATTATCGAAACAATCGGTTGTTAGATGATTATTCCATTATTTATGGTCATAATATGAATGCGAATTTGATGTTTGGTGATGTTAAATATTACAAAGATGAAACATTTATGAGAAACCATTTACATGGTCGTATATATAACGATGATGGTATTTTCAAACTAACAGTAGTTGGATATGCACTAGTGAGTGCATATGACTATAACATCTATAATTTAGGAGCATTCCGTAATCAAAGAAATTTTGAAGTCATTTATCATTTTGAAAATGTTGCAATGACAAAAGTAGATTTAGAAGGAGCAGAAAACTCTAAACTGATTTTACTTTCTACTTGTGATGCTTCTAGTGTCAATGAACGTGCTATCCTTTTAGCAAAGATTGATCGTTATACCGAAGAGGAATTACAAGAAATTGCAAAATTATCCGAACAAAAAGAAAAACAGGTAAAATCAAATGATGATACCAGTTCTGAAAAAAGAACATATACTTTCAAGTTCTGGGATTATATCTTAATACTTTTAGTTTTACTAGTTGTGATTGTGTATATTGTTCTTTTCCGTAAAATTCGAAATCGAAAGACAGAAAAGGAAAAAGAAGAATTGCCAGTAGAAGAAGAGGAAGTATTAGAAGAAAAAGAAAAGAAGAAGAAAAAGAAAAATAAAAAAGAAAAAGAAGAAGAGAAACAAGAAGAAGAGAAGAAAGAAGAAAAACCAAAGAAAAAGAAGAAAGAACAAAAAACAGAAGTTTTAGAAGAAAGCAAGTCTTTGGAAGATACGATTGCGGAAGTGATTGCAGAAGAAATCAAAGAAGCAAGTGAGGCTACCAAAAAGCCTAGAAAAAAGAAAAAAGAGGAAGAGGTTTTGGAAGAAAAAACTTCGAAAAAGAAAAAGAATAAAAAGTCAATCGAATGATTGACTTTTTTATGGAATGATAAGTGTCAAGTGACGTAAAGTTTCATTGAAATATAAGCGTTTTTTGGGTATAATAAATTAGAGAATAGTGGAATACAAGGAGTGATTTCATGGCAAAATATGATGCGTCATCGATTAAAATTTTAGAGGGATTAGAAGCCGTTCGAAAAAGACCTGGTATGTATATTGGTTCTACCGATAAAAGGGGTCTTCATCATTTAATATGGGAAATTGTAGATAATTCTGTAGATGAAGCGATTAATGGTTATGGAGATTCGATTCGAATTGTTTTACATAAAGATCACTCTGTATCCGTAGAAGATCATGGTCGTGGAGTACCAACAGGAATGCATGAATCTGGTAGAAGTACACCAGAAGTCATTTATACGGTATTACATGCCGGTGGTAAATTTGAAAGTGATGGATATAAAGTTTCTGGAGGTCTACATGGTGTAGGTGCTTCTGTTGTTAATGCATTATCTAAATGGATGGAAGTGACCATTAAAAGAGATAAAGAAGAAAGTTATATTCGTTTTGAAGATGGTGGACATGTTGCGGTTCCTTTGAAGAAAATTGGTTCTACCAATCGTACGGGAACTACTGTTCATTTTATGCCAGATTGGGATATGTTTTCCGCTTCTAATTTTTCTTATACCACAGTATGTGAAAGAATGCAGGAATCTGCTTTCTTATTAAAAGGAATTACGATTGAAGTCATCGATGAAGAAGATGAAAGAGCAGCAAAGTTTCACTATGACCGTGGAATTGAAGAATTTGTAGAAGATATGAACAAAGATAAAAAACCACTTCATAAAGTATTAAGTATCGGAGGAACCAAAGAAAAAATAGAGGTAGAAATTTCTATGCAATACACAGATACTTATAATGAAAACATTGTATCGTTTGTCAACAATGTAAAAACGATCGATGGAGGAAGTCATGAAGTAGGTTTTAAAACTGCTTTGACTCGTGTTTTTAATGACTATGCGAAGAATAATGGATTTGTCAAAGGAAAAGATAAAGCATTTGAAGGTAGTGATGTCCGAGAAGGTTTAACAGCTGTCATTAGTTTGAAAATCCCAGAAGGAATTTTACAATTTGAAGGACAAACCAAAGGAAAATTAGGAACACCTGCCGCAAGAACAGCAGTAGAAAATATTGTGAGCGATCAATTGCGTGTTTATTTAGAAGAAAATAAAGCAATCGCAACAGAAATTATCAATAAAAGTTTAAAGAGTAAAATTGCAAGAGAAGCAGCAAGAAAGGCAAGAGAGGAAGCCAGAAAAGGTTCTTCAAAGAAGAAAGAAGAGAGAAGTCTTTCTGGAAAACTTGCTCCTGCACAAAGTAAAGAAAAAGATAAAAAAGAATTATTCTTAGTCGAGGGTGATTCTGCAGGAGGATCTGCAAAACAAGGAAGAGATCGAAGATACCAAGCCATTCTT
>CAMNDO010000028.1 GCA_946535455.1 uncultured Caryophanales bacterium | reverse complement strand
AGAAAGTAGTGGATTGTGGAATTGATGCTTTTATTGTGAGTGATCCTTTTATCATTTCTTATATCAAAAAGAATTATCCACAAGTAGAAGTTCATTTATCAACACAAAACTCTACAAGCAATTACAAAGCAATTGAATTTTTTCAAGAAGAAGGAATTGATCGTGTTGTTTTAGCTCGAGAACTTTCGAAAGATCAAATTGCAGAAATCATCGAAAAAACAGGAATGGATATTGAAGTATTTATTCATGGTGCGATGTGTACTTGCTTTAGTGGAAGATGTGCGTTATCCAATTATGTAACCAATCGAGATGCAAACCGAGGAGGATGTGCACAAATTTGTCGATTTGCTTTTAAAACAGAGGAAGAAAAAGATTTCACAATGGCTTTGAAGGATTTAAATATGGCAGATTATATTCCCGATTTAATCGATATTGGAGTGACTAGTTTAAAAGTAGAAGGAAGAATGCGTTCTTTATATTATCTCGCAACGGTGATTGGAACGTATCGAGAAATCATTGATTGTTATTATGAAAAAACTTTAGATGAAGAAAAAATGAAAGTTTTTCGAGAAAGATTAGATCGTGTGGCCAATCGAGAAACGTCAACACATTATTTTATGAAAGAAGCAGATTATACGGATCAATATTATTCAGGAAGAAGTGAACTTTCAAATCAAGATTATTTGGGACAAGTCATTTCGTATGAAAATGGGTTGCTTCAGTTTTATGAAAGAAATTATTTTGAAGTAGGAGATACGATTGAGGTATTTACTCCGGAAGGAAAACATATTTCTTTTGTAGCAGAAAAATTATATGATGAAAATCAAAATCCAGTATTGGTTGCTCGTCATCCAGATCAAATCTATTATTTGGAATTGGATACAGATATTGTAATACCAGAATATTCGATGATGAAGATTGTAAAAAGGAGAGAAAGTAATGAAGAATTATGATATTGCGAAAAAGAATTTAATGCAGTATGAATCCTTAAATAGTCCATATGCTTCTAAAAGTGAAGAAGCGATTCGTCTTCAAGAAGAGGAAGAAGACATTCGTCCTAGTTATTTTCGAGATATTGATCGTATTATTCACTCTTGGTCTTATACTCGTTATTTGGATAAGACACAAGTATTTACCAAAAATGAAAATGATCATGTTAGTAAAAGAATTACGCATGTACAATTGGTCAGTAAAATTGCTCGTACCATTGGACGTGCATTAGGATTAAATGAAGATTTATGTGAAGCAATCGGATTAGGACACGATATTGGACATACTCCTTTAGGACATGAAGGAGAATATATATTAAATGAAATATCCAAAGAAGAATTAGGAGAATACTTTGCTCATAATATTCAAAGTGTTCGTCATTTGATGATTGTAGAAAAGAAAGGAAAAGGATTAAATCTTAGTGTTCAAGTATTAGATGGAATTATGTGTCATAATGGAGAAATCCTAAATCCAAAATATACGCCAACTTCTAAGACAAAAGAAAAATTCTTAAGTGAGTATCATGATGCTTATCATGATTTAAAATCTTCTTTACAAAACCATCCTATGACATTAGAAGGATGCGTGGTAAGAATTAGTGACGTCATCGGTTATATTGGAAGAGATTTAGAAGATGCTATTATGATTGGGAAAATCAAAAGAGAAGATATTCCCAAAAACATTCAAGAAGTATTAGGTTGTACCAATACGGAAATTGTGAATACCATTATTTTAGATATTATACAAAATAGTATGAATAAACCCTATATTAAAATGAGTGATGAAGTATTTAAGGCACTATTCGAGTTAAAGAAATTTAATTATGAAAATATTTATTCGAAGACGATGACCAAAGAAGAAAAAGAAACGTATCGAAAAGGAATGAGAAAGATTTTTGATCGATATTTAGAAGATATTGAAAAGGATAATCAAAAAAGTATTATCTTCCAAGTTTTCTTAAATGAACAAGGAGAAGAGTATTTAAAAAATACGAATAATAAAAGAAAAGTCATTGATTTTATTGCGGGAATGACCGATGAAATGTTCTTAAGAGAAATCGGGAAATAGCAAGTAAAAAACTTGCTTTTTTTTGTAAAATATGATATAATGTTGCTGTTTTTGAGGGAAGGAAAAATCCTTTCAAAAAGCACTTGAAAATGGTTTTTCGATATGTTATACTATGGCAAGTTGTATAGAACTAGAATATTATAAAAAGAGGTGAATTTTATGACAAAGAAAAACACAGTATACTTAACACAAGAAGGTTTAGATGAATTAAAGAAAGAATTGGACCATTTGATTAATGTAAGACGTCCAGAAAATATATTAGCGATTAAAGAAGCAAGAGCATTGGGAGATTTATCAGAAAATGCAGAATATGATGCTGCTAGAAATGAACAAGCTCAAATCGAAGGAAGAATTTCACAATTAGAAAAAATGTTAGAAAATGTTTCTATTATCCAAGATGTAAAAACAGATAAAGTAGGAATTGGAAATACGGTTTCTATTAAATATGTAGATGATAATGAAGAAGATCAATATAAGATTGTAGGAAGTCAAGAAGCAGATCCTTTTGAAAGTAAAATTTCAAATGAAAGTCCAATTGCACAAGCTTTATTTGATCACAAAGTAGGAGATATTGTAACAGTAGAAAGTCCAAATGGAAATTACGAAGTAGAAATTATTGAAATCAAGTAATTTCGACAAAGTTCGATTAAAAAATAACTTACTCTAAAAGGGTAGGTTATTTTTTTGGAGGATTTATGAAAAAGTGGATTCCAGTCGTTGTATTTTTATTTTGTTTTTTATTATTATTTTTATCTAGAAAAGAAAATATTGTGGTGTTAGAAGAAGTTGTTCCCATTCGAGAAGAAGAAAAGATAGTAGGTCTGATCTATGATGTATCCATTTCTAAGAGCAGGTTTTCTTCTTTGCAAGTTTCTACTTCGATTTTACAAAGTATTATGCATTATAAAAATATTCAAGAGATGGATTCTTTTTTTGTAGAGATGCATTTAAAATATCCTTCTTCTTATCAGATTCAAGAGATTCGATTAAAAGAAGATATTCGTGGTATAAAATCTCTTTCTTATACCAAAGATCAAAATAAGATTTTATTCCATTTTTCTAAGAAGTTTTTTCAAAATCTTAAAAAAGAAAATGATATAGAAATTATTCTTTCATTGTAAAGTATGTCAAACAAGGGTATTTTTTTGAAATACTCTTTTCAATTTCTTCAAATATGATATACTTATAATAAGAGAATAGAGGAGTGTGTACTAGTATGATTATACGAAAGCCATATGCCTTTTTAATTAAAAACTTTAAAAAGATTCATGTTGTTTTATTACTTCTTAGTTTATATGCAGCGTATCGCTTGTTTGATACCAATCGATTTATGAATGAGTTTATGAGAACAGGTTATTATGATGCCTATTTGGATCCCATTACCAATCATAATACTTTTATTCTTCGTATTTCGATATTATTGATTATTGCAGGTAGTGCTGCGATAGCTCTTTTGTTAAGACATAAGCAAAAACCATGGAAGATTTATTTGATTCCTATGATTGAGTATACGATTTTGTTTTTTGTTTTAAATATGATTAAGGGATTTTTCTCAAACTATTCTAGTGATATTTCTCCAACAGATTTGAGAATGTTTCGAGATTTATTAATGATTTTATTGATGGTTCAATTTCCTGCGATTGTGGTTTTTATTGTTCGTGTATTTGGATTAGATCTTAAAAAATTCCAATTCAATACGGATCAAGAATTCTTAGAATTGAGTGAATCCGATCGAGAAGAAATGGAAATTGGAATGAGTTTAGATAAAAATAGTTTCATTCGAGGATATAAAAGACTCATTCGTAATATTCAATACTTCTATATGGAACATACATTAATCTGCAGAGTAGTATTGATAGGGTTAGGCACTTTTATTTTAGTTCAAGGATTTATCTTTATCTTCATTACACATAGAACCTATTCACAAGGAAAAAATTATTCGGTAGATGGATATACCTTTAAAGTGAATGAAGTGTATGTTACTGATAAAGATTATCGTGGAAATGTAATAGAGAAGAATCGAAAATTTATTATTGTAGATATCACAATTCAAAATCATCAAAAAACTCGAAAAATTATTTTAGAAAAATTTCATATTCGAAATAGAAAAAATGATTTTGTAACAACCCGTAAAACGTATGCGAATGAATTTCAAGATTTTGGAGATGTGTATGAATCTGTAAAAGAATTAAAACAAGGAGAAATCTTAAATTGTATTATTGTATTTAAAGTAGACAAAGATTTAAAAAATAGAAAGTTCCAGTTATATTATCAAGAAGCGAGTGGATACTTAAGAAAAATTAAAATCAAATTAGAAGATTTGAGTCAAATTCAAAAAACAATTTCATACAAGTTAGAAGATGAATTTGATTTGGTATTAAACACTCGAAGTGATGTCATTCGTTTTGATTATGCCGATGTAACAGATGAAGTAGAATACACCATTCGTTCTTGTAATAGTTTAGGATGTTCTGTTTCACATGTTCCATTAGAAGCAAAAGGAGATAATAGGATTTTATATATAGACTTTGGTTCAGAACAATATGAGGCAAAGCAAATGCTAAGTTTTTTGAAAAACTATGCTCATATCCATTATGAATTAGAAAATGGGAATGAAGACGATTTGGAAATTGTAAGTGCAATTCCAAGAACTTATACAGGGAAGACGGTTTATTTAACGGTTCCAAAGGAATTGGAAAGTGTCAAAAAGATGTGGTTAGAATTTGTGATTCGAAACAAAAGTTATCGGTATCAAATCTATGAATAAGGAATTTTTTGGTAGGAGGTATTTATGAAAAAAATGAAGAAAATAATTTGGATTATTGTTTTGGTTGTTTTGATAGGATTTTTTATTGTTTTTCCAAGAGTAGTATTTTATCAAAACGAGAAAAAAATAGAGGAAGCTGCGAAAAGGTATTTCGAATTAAGTCCAAATGAATTACCAACAGGAGAGAGGGTAAAGACTCTTTCGTTGGCAACGTTATTTCAAAAATCTTTTCTAAAAGAAGATTTAAAAATGCCTCATACAGGGAAAAGATGTTCCATTGAGAAAAGTTGGGTTAAAGTAAGAAGAATTGAAAATGACTATCAATACTATGTGTATTTAAAATGTGGATTTATTCAATCAAGAGTAGATCATCAAGGACCTAAAATTGTATTAAATGGGGATTCTACTATGACAATTGGGATTGGAGAAAAATTTAAAGATCCTGGTGTCAAAAGTGTAAAAGATAATCAAGATGGTACCATTCCTGTGAAAGATGTTACGATAAGAGGAGAAGTGGATACTGATACAATTGGTACTTACACGATTGAATATAGTGCATTGGATCATTTGGTAAATAAGACAGTTGTGAAAAGAGAAGTACAAGTAGTACAAAAATTAAATACAACGATTCAAAAAAAATTAAAAGAAAAAAGTCACTTTGTAGGAGAACCAGATGATAACTTTATTCGTCTTTCCAATATGCTTTATCGAATTGTAGGAATAGAAGATGGAAATGTTATTGTAGTAGCAGATGAAGATGTGGCTAATGTGAATTTTACAAAGATTGATGATTGGTTAGATTATTATTATGATCATTTCAGTGAAAAAGCAAAGAAAATGATTGTAGAGAGAAAATATTGTAATATGACATTAACGGATACAACATTAGATACAACACAATGTAATGGATACACCGAAAAAAGAAAAGTATATATTCCTTCTGTGATTGAGGTGAATTTAGCAGAAAGTAATGGAGAAAACTTCATGAAGACCTATACAATTTCTTGGGTAGCAAATTCGAAAAATAAAAAAGAAGCATATGTAACCAGAAATGTTTTCTGGGATGAAAATGAAGGAAAAAGTTTTGTTTCTTATGATTCTACTTACAATTATGGAATTCGTCCTATGATGATGCTAAATGGAGAATCATTAATTACAGGTGGAAATGGTAGTGTATCGGATCCTTATGTATTTGGAGATACAGTACCAGCAAAATCAGGAACTCCTATCAATGAACGATTCACTGGAGAATATGTTCAAGTAGGAGGAACTCTATATCGTATTGTAGAAGTGGATAAAGATAAAACGACTCGTGTCATTTCTTATGATACATTAGGTAGTTATGATGAATCTCTTATGACAACTTCGAATCCAAATAGTGATATCATTTTATATGATCCTAAAAATATGGAAAGTGCTGGATATTTTATTAATAATAAAGCAACAGAGTATGTAGAGACTTCTTATTTCGCAAATCATGAGATTGAAGTTCCTGTTTATAAAGGAAAAATCATTTATGGAGAAGAAAAAGCCGTTAAAAAGTATAAAGTAAAATTAAGTGCACCAAACTTATATGAAATGTTTTCTGCACAATCTCAAAGAGATGCGAATTGTTCTTCCTATTGGTTAGTGAATAGTTCTGAAAAGAAAAGAACTGCAGGAGCTATCTATATTATTGGAGTTCCTTTAAATCATGAATTGGATGCAACCATGTCTTTACATGTTAGAGTGGTAGGATATTTAAAGAAAGATGTTGTCATTTCTAGTGGAAAAGGAACAATGGATAATCCTTATCAAGTAAAATAGTCAGAGAGGTGTTTGGTGATGAAAAGTATGCAAAAGAAAGGTGATGGTTGTATGAAAAAACATCACAAAAGAATAATAGGGTTGTGTTTATTTATCTGGATATTTGCGATAATGATTCCTTTTTCTGTTCTTGCAGATGAAGTGAATGAAGCAACGTTTGAATTAGAAGAAACAGAGGAAGAAAACAATAACACGGATAATCAATCGGTTTTAGATAATGAAGATATTTCAGATGAATGTAAAGACTTTATTCGTACTTGGAAAGTAAGTCCTTCTATGTTTGGAATTACTATGACGTATGACGGAGATAATGATAAATTTTCTCTAAAAATGAATGTACCAAATGGATATCGTGGAGCAGGTAGAAAAAATGTAAAATTTAGAATTCAAAAAATTGAAATTTTAGAAATTCCAAAAAAAGAAACAGCTCCTAAGGTAGTAAAGCAAACATTTCGTGATTTAGAAGCGGTTTATGGAATTCCTAGTATGACTCGATTGACAGATGGAAAAACAATTACGTTCCCTAACAATCAGGAATATGCAGCGCGGTATCGTATCT
>CAMNDO010000027.1 GCA_946535455.1 uncultured Caryophanales bacterium | reverse complement strand
CATTTCCATTTTCACTTGTCCATTTTTCTGTATAGGAAACTCTTACATTTTCACAAATGTTACCGGTATTCGTTACAATTACGGTCTTTGGTGTTTCGTCTCCTGGTGTCCAGTTATCTGGTGATTCAAATATCTCTACTACTTTGGTTCCATATTTTGATGTTTTAAATATGTTTGCAAAGCTATCTGTTGTTGTGTAATAGGCAAA
Source organism: uncultured Caryophanales bacterium (assembly GCA_946535455.1). GTDB lineage: Bacteria > Bacillota_I > Bacilli_A > RF39 > UBA660 > UBA3789. Next base: position 6,991 of record CAMNDO010000027.1, on the reverse strand, counting down.
TGTTGCGGCAATTCCTAGTAATAATACTAGCGCTAATATGACTTTTTTATTTTTTATTTTTTCCATAAGTCCTCCTATTATCTTTATTATAAGTTTTCTTATATGAAAGTTACAACAAAAAGGAGGTATTCTACTTTCTCTTTACGTAAAGAAAAAGAACAATTAGTTTTGTTCTTTTTCTTTAATTTCTTCTAAGATTTTCTCAATATGTTCTCCATAAGCAATAGAAGTATCATAAACAAATTTTAATTCTGGAGTATGACGAATTTCTACACTTTCTGCTAGTTTGGAACGAATAAAAGGAGCTTTCTTTTCTAATGTCTCTTTTACTTTTGCTTTTTTGGAAACATCTAATACGGTATAGTAAACTTTCGCAATACTAAAGTCACTTGTCGTATCCACTCCTGTAATCGTTACAAATTGTAAATCTTCATCTTTGACTTCTCTCATTAAAATCATACTAATTTGTTCTTGAAAAGCATGATTCCATCTTTCTAATTTAATATTTGCCATAATTACCTCTTAATCTCTACAAGTTCATAGACTTCAATGATATCTCCTTCTTTATAATCTTGACAGTTTTCTAAGGTAATACCACAGTCCATTCCTTTTTTTACTTCTTTTACTTGGTCTTTTTCATGTTGTAGAGTATTGACTGCTCCATTATAGATGTAAACATCTTCACGAATCATACGAGCTTTTGCATTACTTTTAATGGTTCCGTTTGTGACATGACATCCTGCGATTAATCCTACTTTAGAGAATTTGAATAATTGTCTTACTTCTGCTGTTCCTAATACTTTTTCTTCAAATTCAGGATCAAGCATTCCCTTCATGGCACTTTCCATATCTTCTACAACTTTATAGATAATATCATACGTTTTAATTTCAATTCCATATCCTTTTGCAATATCAGATGTAGAAGCATTGGCTCTTACATTAAATCCAATGATAATAGCATCAGAAGCAGATGCTAGAACAACATCACTTTCCGTAATGGCTCCTACTCCTCCACGAATCACGGTTACTTTTACACCTTCTACATCAATTTTTTCTAAGGCGTTACGAACGGCTTCTAAAGAACCATTCACATCGGCTTTTAAAACCACTTTAATTTCTTTTTGTCCTTCTTTGATTCTTCCAAATAAATCTTCTAATGTCATTCCACTAAAGTTTGTATCTTTTTCTTTGGAACGAAGAGCTCTAGAAGTTGCGATTTCCTTTGCTTTCTTTTCAGATTCAAAAGCCATGAATTTATCTCCTGCAGAAGGAACTTCTGAAATACCGGTTACTTCGACTGGCATAGATGGTCCTGCTTCTACAATATTTTGTCCTTTATCATTTTTCAAAGTACGAATCTTTCCAGAATAATTTCCAATGACGATAGGATCTCCCAAACGCAATGTACCATTTTGAATTAATAAAGTAGCAATAGAACCTACTTTAGAATCTTTACGAGACTCTACAACAGCTCCTGTTGCATAACGATTAGGATTTGCTTTATATTCTTGCATTTCTGCAACCAATAAAACATTTTCTAATAATTTATCAACACCTTCTCCTGTTTTGGCAGAAATAGGAGTGACAATGGTATCTCCACCCCATTCTTCTGGCGTTAATCCATTTTCCACTAAAGCAGCCATTACTTTGTCAATATTGGCTTCTGGCTTATCGATTTTATTAATCGCCACAATAATAGGAACTCCTGCTGCTTTCGCATGATCAATTGCTTCTTTTGTTTGTGGCATAATTCCATCATCTGCTGCGACAATAATGATAACGATATCCGTAATTTGTGCTCCTCTTGCACGCATTTCTGTAAATGCAGCATGTCCTGGAGTATCAATAAACGTAATTAACTTATCATTACAAGTGACAGAATAAGCACCAATGGCTTGGGTAATTCCTCCTGCTTCTCCACTCACAACATTACTATCACGAATATAATCTAGTAGTGTTGTTTTTCCATGATCAACATGACCCATAATGGTAACCACTGGAGGTCTTTCTACTAAGTTCTTTTCATCTTCTTCAATTTCATATTCTTCAAAGTTAGAAATATCCGCTTGTTCTTCTTTCTTAACGGTTTTATTGTAATCCGAACAAACCACTTCTACCGTATCATAATCTAATGCTTGATTGACACTTGCCATAACACCTAATCCCATTAATTTTTTTACCAAATCAACAGGGGCAATTTCTAATGCATTCGCAAGATCTGTTACACTCATTCCTTCTTTATAAAGAATCACATTCTCTAAAGAAGTATTTTCATTACTTTGTAACTTCTCACGATTTTTATACATCTTTTTTCTTTCTTTTAAGAAATCTTTTTTATTGGTTTCTGTCTTCTTCGCTTGTTTATTTTGTTTTACTTTGGTAAAAGATTCTGTATCTTCTAAATCAATCTTTGTATGATACGCTAACTCTTCTGCTTTATCTTCTACTTCTTCTTCTAATCTTTTTTCTTCTAAATCTTCTACATCGCCTTCGATGTAGTCTTCAGCGTCTTGTAATTCATTATCCAAAAGAGTGATACTAATATCATCTAATAATGAATTTTCATCTTCATAAGTGATTCCAATTTTATCACATAGTGCTTTAATTTCTTCTACGGATTTATTTACATCTAATGCGTAATCTTCCAATGTCATCACAATGACCACCTCACTTTTCTATACAATTCTTTATTTCTTCATAAACACTTTCCTCTATTTTACATTCTAATCTTTTTTCTAATATCTTACTGACTTCTGCTTGTTCTAAAACAGAAACATCTTTTTTAATATATGCGCCTCTTCCATTTAATTTTCCTGTTTCATCGACACAAACATTTCCTTCGGGAGTTCTTACAATACGTAATAGTTCTTGTTTGGGAAGAGACTCTTTCGTAACCACACAAGTTCTCATCGGTATTTTTCTTGTTTTCATAAAACCTCCTATCGGAAATTAATTCCTGCTTCTCTTGCTTGATCGGTTGTTTTAATATCAATCTTTTTGAATTTTGTTAAACGAGTCGCAAGACGTGCATTTTGTCCTTTTTTACCAATGGCTAATGAGAAATTATCTCCATCTGCAATAACCATGGCTTCTAGTTTTTTAGGATCCGTAATCGCTACGGTTAAATCCTTAGCAGGAGACAATGCATTTTCAATAAAGACTGCTGGATCAGCATCATAACGAATCACATCTAATTTTTCTCCATGTAATTCTTCAATAATACGAGCAATACGAGATCCTTTTTCTCCAATACATGCTCCAATTGGATCTACATTTGGATTTTCTGAATATACAGCCACTTTACTACGATTTCCAGCATCTCTTGCGACACTATAAATCATAACCGTTCCATCATTAATTTCTGGAATTTCTAATTCAAATAATCTTTTCACAAATCCAAAGTGTGTTCTAGAAAGTAAAATTAATAAATTCTTTCCATTATTATCTACTTTGGAAACATAAACTTTGATTTGTGATCCCATTTCAATTTTTTCTCCAGGAATACAATCTTTCTTTGGTAAAATACCATTCGTTCTTCCTAAATCAATGAAATAGTTATCCGTATCTTCTAATGCAACAGTTCCAATTAACAATTCATCTTGTTTGTCTCCAAATTCATCCATAATACTATTTCTTTCTGCTTCACGAATTTTTTGAACAACAACTTGTTTTGCAGTAGAAGTTGCGACTCTACCGAAATCTTTTGGTGTGATTTCTGTATCAATCGTATCTCCAATTTCTAATGTCTTATTGATTTTCTTCGCATCACTTAATTTAATTTCCATTTCAGGATTGAAGTAACTAATAGTTTCTTTTTCTTCTACTTCTTCCGATGTTTCTCCATCAACTGACTCTTCTACTTCTTCCTCTACTACATCTGGTTTTGTATCTAATTCATCATCTTCTGCATATCGTTCAAACAAAGCATCTTCATATTCTTCTTTTGTCATTTTATCATCTGGAACTACTGTTAAGTAAGAATATACCTTAATATCACCTGTATCACGATCAAATATCACTTTAACATTTGTTTTAGAATTAAAATTCTTTTTATAAGCAGATGTTAATGCTAATTCCATAGCAGAATAAACAATTTCTGGATCAATATTTTTTTCTTCCACAATATGATCTAATGCTTTTTTAAATTCTGGTCCATTCATTTTAAATTCTTCTTGTTCTACTTGTTTCTTTCTTGGCATTTTACTCTTCTCCCTTCTCTTTGGAATAAATATCCAATACATCAATATCTTCTAATATACTTTCATTTTGATCCATAATCTCATTAATCTTACGAGATGCTTCTGTAATTCTATTTAAGTCAATCACTTCATCACTATCTAATACAATATGAAATACTTTTTGTCCTTCTTCCTCTTCTATAAAAGCATCCTCTACATAGACATGAAATTCTTCTAATGAATCTTTTAATAAACTTTCTACTCTTTCTTTCATAATCCCTCCTGGAAATAATAAGAGTGGGACTTTTCTTTCCCACTCCTTTCTGTTTGTATTATAACATATTTTAAGAAGATTACAAGTTTTTTTCAAGAGTTCGTACAAAAATTTTTATATACGACTAACTCTCCATTCTTTTCCTGATAGATTCCTAATAATTTTCCTTGTGCATTTTGAAAGAAAACGAAATCAGAAACCTGACAAAAATTTGACAAAGAATTTCCGTTTCGAATTTTCTTTTCGATTGCCTCATCTACTTGTACCAAAGGATATTCTTTGAATACATCGGAAATCCTATGCATTTCAAATTCTCCACGCTGAATATCTTGTAGAGAAACACATTCTTCTGCCGTAATACTTCCTTGTTTCGTTCTTAATAAATCTGTCATTGTCGCAATCGTACCAATCGATGCGGCAATATCTTGAATTAAACTTCTGATAAAGCATCCCTTACTAACCAAAGTACGGAATGTAAAGTCATTTCCATTTTGTTCTAATAATTCTATCTCATAAATATGAACTTCTTTTTTAGGAAGCGTTACTTCTTTTCCTTCTCTTGCATATTCATATAGTTTTTTTCCATTGACTTTCACAGCAGAATAGATAGGAACTTCTTGTAAGTAGGTTTGTGGAAAAGATGCAATTGCATAGGAAAGATTATTCGACTCTACTTTTTCTTCTTTTACGATTTTTCCCGTGATGTCACCTGTATCGGTTAATAGTCCAAGTCTTGCTTTTGCCACATACTCTTTTTCTTTAGAAGTTAATAATTCTACAATTTTTGTTGCTTTTCCAACAGCTACTAATAAAACTCCTTTTGCCATAGGATCTAATGTACCCGTATGCCCTACTTTTGAAATACCAAAAAGACGACTCACTTCCTGTACAACATCAAAAGAAGTCATTCCTGCTTCTTTAAAAATATATAAAACTCCTCCAAAGTCTTCTACATATTCTTCTAAACATAAATGATATTTTTCCATCATCATTGCTGGAATATTTCCAACATAGCGAATATGCCAAGGTTCATAAGAAAAACCAGTGATACTTTCTTTTTCTTTTGGATACCGTAAAACAAAACCAAAAGAAGACAAGTAAGAATGAATTTCTTCCAAAAGGGGAATGGTTTGCTCATTTGCTTCCTCTAAATAACCATCTTCTATTTTTACCGCAATATCCAAAGCAAGTCCTGTATGATGTTCGGAACAAAAAGGAGATGCGACGTATTTTTTAGTTTCTTCTAATCCTACTTCTTCCACTCTTTTTTGAAATAGAATTTCTTGTTCTTCTACACTACGGTAAGCAGAAGTAATCCCAATATCCATTCCTTTTTCCTTCAAAAAACTTTGTAATAAAAGAAAAGATTGTAGTGTTTTTTCTTCTATCCAAATTTCATTTCCATCGATATCTTGATAAGAAACAAGAACTTGTCTTTTTTCGTCTTTCCAAGAATATGGATTTTTACAATTGACGAGTTTCGTATATTTCATACGGATCACCTATTTCTTATTATATCAAAAAAGAGAAATATTTCTATTTCTCTTTGGTATCTTTCTTCTCTGTTTTACGTTTTACAGGTTCTTCTTTCACTTCTGTTTCTTTTTTTTGCTTCATTCCTTGAATCACTAATACAGTATACATTCCAAGTCCAAAACATAATGATAGGAATGTTACAAATCCACCAATGATTGGAATTAGTCTTGCAACATATAAAACAAGTAATGCAATAGCGAAACTAAAGTATTGATTTGGTACTGCTCTTTGAACAAACCAATGACTGAAATATTGTGCAGTTGCAACTGCAGAAATATAAATCGTAATTCCATAAATCATCAACGAAATAATTGCAAGTGGAACTCCGATAATGGTAACCATTAATAGAATCGATGCAATTGGTACTAGACATAACGTTCCAAATCCAATGAGAGCTGTCATAAAGAATGTTCCTGCTTTTTGTTCTACTTCATCCATATCTTTTACTGCTTTTTTATTGATTGCTAAGAATACAAATCCTACTACTAACATGAAGACAAATGACCAAAGCATTGTTTGTACTGGATTGATATTACGAATTGTTACATCGTCATCCAATTCATATTCTTCTACATTTGCAACAATCGCAGAATCAGGGATCGTAAGTTGCACTCCTTCTGGATAATATAGTGTTCCATCTATAATGGTATCTTCTCCAATTTGAATACTATCTCCTGAAATTTTTAAGTCCCCTCCAATGTGAGAATGAATCACAACATTAGTTCCAGCAACATATAGATTTCTTTCTACATCAGAATCTACTGTGATATAAGTTCCTGCTGCATACAAATCTCTTATAGTAGAGTTTTGAATACTTAATTGATTTCCTGCAACAAAAACATCATTTGTAGATACTCCATCAATCGTAACAATATTTCCTGCAGCAAACACATAGTCAGATGCCCCAGAAACAGTCACCATGTTTCCAGCAAAGAAACCTATTCCATTAATCTGAGCAGATGATTTGATATTATTACTAGCTGCAAATGTTGTAGCATCTACA
>CAMNDO010000026.1 GCA_946535455.1 uncultured Caryophanales bacterium | reverse complement strand
TTTTCTTCCCACATCCTAAAGAATAGGCATATCCATACTGATCTTTTAATTTCACTACTCTGACAAAGCTATTGTCACTATCACATGAGATATCTGCCATTGGTATTTCATCTAATAGTTTTCTCTCTATCAATTCTTGATAGGTAATATAGGCACATCCTGTATCATGATGCCCAAATAAATCTTCATCATAAGAATCCACATATAGTCTTGCGCTAGAAATCATCCCTTCTGCATATGTTTCATATTTCTTTCTATTATTTTCTTCTTGCACATGTCTTATGACTGGGAATGATAATCCCATAATAATTCCTAACACTACAACTGTTACTAATAATTCTACTAATGTAAAACCTCTGTTCTTCATAACTTCACCTATCCTTATTTCATTATAAATGTATTGTTTTTTTGCGTCAAAGTAAAAGGGAATTTTTATTCCCTATTTTACAAGTTCTTTTGTACGATACAGAGTTTTACTTTTCACTTTGCATATATTTCCCATTTCCGAAGCAAAATAGTAGCTTGTTTGATAATCTTTATTGACTCTATACACTAAGTATAATTCCTCATAGTAGGCAGGATAAAGTACTTTGCCATCTTTCACACAATAATAAAAGGTTTTTTCTTCTCCTCCTGGGATTTTTTCCTCTTGCCAAGCGCCTACTTTATAGATAGGAACATCTTTTCCATCTGTCACAATAGCATGATCAATCAAATACTCTCCACATTTCAATGTTGTATACACAAATCCATCTTCTTCAATTTCTATTTTAGATTCTTCAGAAGAACAGGACCCTTTTCCAAATGGATTATTAATTTCTTCCATTAATTTTTCATCAATCACTTCTTTTAAATAAAACGTTTCCGTATTGTGAAAAGAATTATTATTGGTAGTAGCTGTTTTCGTAAAACTAATCGCATCTTCCTGCATAGTCTTCATTTTTCTAGTAGGAGAAGCTCCTAATATTGTATAAAACAAAACACAAAATATAATCAAACAAATTACCATAACGGTTAATACTTCAAATTTTCCAAATCCTTTATTATTTCTCATAAATGCTCATCAACTTTCTATATATATTTTCATCTACAATCGAACTCACTTTAATTGCCATATCTAATGATTCTTTATAATTTCCTTTATAGAATGCTCTTTCGGCATCCATCAATCCTCTATCTACATCTTCAAACTTGTTTCGATAACGATTTGCATACACAATCGCTTGTTCTGCTAATTGTGCATTTTGAATCATTTCTGTTGTTGTTTGATATAGTTTTAGGATTAAATCTCTTGCAGTATCTACTCTTGTATTCAACGTGCGAATGACAATCGGTTTCTTTTCTAATTCTTTCATTACTTCATGAATGGCTTCATTTCCTTCACTCAATTGTACAAAATAATTATCCGTAATCACAGGTAATTTCACCATACGTATTTGTTTTTTACAAACCTTTAAGAAGTTTTGAATTTCTTCTAATTGTTCTCTAGCTCTCATTTCATCATCATGCATATTTCCTAAAGACTTCAACGCTCTATCAAAATCTTCTTCCATCACACTCAATCTTGAAGAAAGAGATTCTACTTCTTCATTTAACATCGAATAAGGACTCGATTTTGATTCTTCTTTGGCTTTCATCTTACGATAATCATCATTAATCACCACAAGAGTCTTATTCACATCATCAATAATAGCAACATCTTCATCTTTTAAATCATATAAGTTTTTGATATCTTCTAGTTGTTGGTACACATCTCCTACGAGTGTATTGGTCTTTTCTAATTTTTGATAAAAACTTTCTTGGAATTCTTCATAAACTTTTCTCGATAATCTTTCTTTTTCAAAATCCATAAACAAAGAATCATAATATTCAAGCATGGTTCTTAAATCAAACATTGATCCTTCAATATCTAATTCCTTTGCTCTTTCTAGAATTTTACCAATATTCTTCTTCGATTCTTCAATATTATAATCAATATTTAAATAATCTAAAACATATCCTTCTCCTACCATCTCTTGATGCATATTGAAAACTTCTTTCATACGATTTGGGATTACTCTTTGTGCCATCAATAATACATCTGGAATTTCTCGAATAATAATTTCAATATGGTCAATCATCGCATCCAATGCTTTACATACATGAACCACTTCATTATATTCATTCGATTCCATAACCGTTTCAAAATCATAAAAAGTCTTCTCAATATTTTCTAACTGCATCTCGATGGTTTCTTTTAAGTCTCCATACAAATCTCTATGATCTTGAAAATCCTTATTCAAAGAACGATATTTTGTCTTTAACTTAATCACAATGGAACGATATTTTTCTTCACTTAACGTAATGTCTTTAATCTCTTCTAATAGATGGTTCGCAGCTTCTCTTACTTTATAAATTTCAATTTCTGCTTTCGCAATACGATATCCACAAGACTGATAATCTCTTTTTTCTACATAAATATCTAAATCAATTAACATATCATCAATTAATGTCAATCTTTGTTCTCGTATATTATGAAATCTTTGTTGCCATTTATTATACTTTTCTTCCATCTTATCATTCTTAATAATAGGTTCTACTTTGGAAAGTTCTACTAATACAGGAGTAGAAGCTACCATATTTCTTTGAATTTCTAAGTTTTTGACTTTATTTCTATAAAATTTTAATTCTGCTTTTTTGATAAAATGAAGGGCTACTATAAGAACAATAATGATGATCAAAACAGCAGATCCGATAATTAAATATTGTCCTTGCATACGTCCACCTCTATTCTATAGACATTCTAAAATTATTTTACCATACTTTTTCTACTTTTTTCTACAATTTCCGAAAACTTTCTTAAAAAAGAAAGAAAGATGAGAAAACCTTGACAGAAAAAGAGTTTTCTTATATAATCAATAATGCAAATTCCTGAAACAGCAGGTTTCGAATGATTTAAAGTGTTTTTCAAAAAAAGTAGCAATTGCTGTTATCGTGAAAGAAAAACTCCCTAAAGAATGGCGAAACCCTTCAAGACTTTGTAATACAAAGAAAGGAGAACAAATTATGGCAAGATATACTGGTCCAGAATACAAAAAAGCTCGTCGTGTTGGATTTTCTATTTCTGAAACAGGAAAAGAATTAGCAAGAAGACCTTATGCTCCAGGACAACACGGAAAAGATAGAAGAGCAAAATTATCTGACTATGGAACACAATTAAAAGAAAAACAAAAAGTTCGTTTCATGTATGGATTAAATGAAAGACAATTTAGAAAAACTTTCGAAGAAGCTTCTAAAATGAGTGGTATTCAAGGTGAAAATTTCTTAAAATTACTTGAATCTAGATTAGATAACTTAGTATACCGTATTGGTTTTGCTTCTACTCGTCGTGGAGCTAGACAATTAGTGAATCATGGACATGTAACCGTAAATGGGAAAAAGGTAGATATTCCATCTTACCGTGTAAAACCAGGAGATGTTATTTCATTAAAAGAAGATGATAAAAACTTAAAAGTCGTTTTAGAATCTTTATCAAAAGTAACAAAACGTGTAGAATTTATCACTTATGATGAAAATAAATTAGAAGCAACTTATGTACGTTTACCAGAAAGAAATGAATTGAATGCAGATATCAATGAATCATTAATCGTTGAATTCTATAATAAATAAGAGCATAGCTCTTATTTTTTTTGCAAAAAAAGAGTAGGTTTTATCCTACACTTAGTACTTTTAATGCATCGCTATAACGAATAAACTTACTTAAGTAACTTCCATCTTCATAGGAAGAGTATCCTACAACTAAGTATTCTCCGTTCTCAATTCTCACATCTGTGAAGAAATCATCTCGATCCTCTCCGTACGTTACCACACGAATTTCATTTAAATCTTCATCATATTTTCCAATTAATCCATCATAATGAAGACTATCCGCAGTTTTATGAGATGAAGACTTGTTTGTCACAATAATTCCTATCGCAATCAAATGATTATGATTATCTTTCACTAATTTATTATAACGAATGGTTCCTTTGTTCTCATAAGTCACTTGATCAATATACGTACAATCTTTATCATATTTCACAATCATCGCATTCGTCACACTACCGATTTTTCGATTAGAACCACTGATATAAATAAATCCATTCATTTCTACAATTCCACTAAATCCAATGTCATCTGTATATTTATAATCATTATATTGTAGTAAATTTCCATCTAAATCATATTTGCATAAAATTCCAACATGTCCTTCATCCGTTCCTACAGTATAAATAAATTCATCTATGACTAATAATCCATTAAAGATAGCTGCTTTATTACTTCCATAGTGTTTACTCCAAAGAAGTTTTCCCTCTTTATCATATTTGGCTAAAATAGCTCCCCCTTCTTTACTACCAATCTTCGTATTCGGATAAATACTTTGTCCTGTAACAAAATAACCATCTTCTACTACGACAACCCCTGTAAATTTAGAGTTTTCTAATAAAGAAAAATCGCTTTCAAAAACAATATCTCCTTCTTTGTCATACTTCACAATCAAAGCTCTTCGAATACTTTTCTCATGATCTTCTTCTGTTTTTTCATAACTACCTACTGCAATGATATGTTCTTTTTCTAAAGCGACTCCAAAGAAAGCACTATTGTATCCTACATTATATAATCTCTCAAATGTTTTTTCCTTCTGTTCATTATAGAAAGATAACTTTGCTTTTTCATAATGATTCACATTATTATTATTACTTCCTACTGTAACATAATAAGAAGAATTAGAATCTAGTGCATTCACTCCATCAAAATATAGAGATTCTTCTTCTTGAAAATGAATCATATAAAAAACATAAATACATTCTATCATAAAAACAAAAGATAATAGAATGGCCATAATTCGAATGATTTGAAATGTCTTTTTCTTCATAAGAATCTCCTCCAATTTTATTTTATCAAAGAAAAGAAAAAAGAAAAAGAAAATACCCAAAAGAAGTATTTTCTTAACGTAAATTATTCATAAATTCCAAGAGAATATTTTTTCTTTCCTCTACGTACAACTAAGTATTTAGAATCAATACAAATATCTTTGGTAATTGTATATTCCAAATCACTAACTTTATTTCCATTTAAAGTAATAGATCCATTTTGAACAAATTCTCTTGCTTCTCTTTTACTAGAACAAACCTCTGCATCTACTAAAAAATCTACAATATTACAATCTCCATGTATAGAAAATGGAGTAATTCCTTTAAAAGCATCTTCCACATCTTTTGAAGTAAAAGATTTTATATCTCCACTAAATAAAGATTCTGATATTTGAACCGCTCTATCTGCACTTTCTTTTCCATGCAAATCTGTAATAATTTGCGTAGCTAATTCTTTTTGTGCAATTCTAAGATGTGGTTCTTGATTATGTTTTTCCATAATATTCATAATTTCTTCTGGAGTTAAGAAAGTAAATACTTTTAAATATTCTTCTACTTTCGAATCTTCTGTATTAATTAAGTATTGATACATTTCATAACTAGATGTTTTTGTTTCATCTAGCCATAGAGCATTTCCTTCACTTTTCCCAAACTTTTTTCCAGTAGAATCTAAAATTAATGGCATCGTAAATCCATAAGCAACTTCTCCTGTCATTTTACGAATTAAGTCAATACCTGTTGTAATATTTCCCCATTGATCGCTTCCTGCCGCTTGAAGTCTAACTCCTTTTTCTTTGTATAAATATAAATAGTCATATCCCTGTAGTAACATATAGGAAAACTCTGCAAAAGTAATTCCTGACTCTAGTCTTCTGCGAATAATATCTTTATCTAACATATAATTTACATTAATATATTTTCCAACATCCCTTAAAAAATCTAAGAAGGAAAAATCTTTCATCCAATCATAGTTATTTACTACTTCAACATCTCCACCAACAATCGTTTCTACTTGCTTCGATAATCCTTTAATATTAAAATCTACTGCTTCTTTTGAAATGATTTCTCTCTCGGCAGTCGGTCTAGGATCTCCAATAAGTCCAGTTGCGCCTCCCACCAAAAGAATAGGATGATGACCTGCTTTGGCTAATCTCTTTGCTGTTACTAAACTAGAATAATGTCCTAAATGAAGACTATCAGCAGTTGGATCTGTTCCCCAATAAAAGGTTAATTTTTCATTGTTCAATTTATCCTGAATATCATCACCAGCTAAATCCTTTACCAAACCTCTCCATTCTAATTCTTCAAATAATGTCATAATCATTCTCCTTTCATAAAAAACGCGAAACACTATCCTAAGGACGAATGTTTCGCGGTACCACCTTAATTCATGATTAACATGCACTTTCCTACTTTAACGGAGTACTCCGATTTTTCTCCAAGAATGTAATTCACAATGCAATGTTTTTAACTTCCACCAACCGTTAAATCTCTATATAGAACATTTCATTCCTACTATTTTCTCTTCCTTGAAAATTAATATTATCTTATCATATTTCAAAAAAAAGTCAATGGATACCCATCAACTATTTTTTTGCTTCATCTAGTTTTTTTAAAGCTTCATTGGAAACAACCACTACTTTTTCTAATAAATCTTCTGCAGTTTTCATCAATACTGGTGTTCCTTTTTCTTTTGCTAAAGCAACTAACTCTTTTGATTTCTTTTGAAGTTCTTTTCCTTTTTTCTTCGCAATTTCTAAAGCTTTTTCTTTATCTAAATCTGCTAATTCTTTTTTAATATCTTTTACTTTACGATTAAATTCTTTTTTAACGTCTTCTACATCTAAATCTTTTACTTGTTTTACGAATTCATCAAATTTTACTTTTAATTCTTTACGGATTTCGGCACCTTTCTTGGTTGTGAATAACATACCAATTCCTGCTCCTACAGCAGCTCCTACTACAAACTTTCCAAGTCCACCTTTTTTCTTACTCATAATCCTCTTCCTCCTCTTTCTTTCCTTTATGGAATATTTTGGAAACGGCACTGGTTACTCCATAAACAACAGAGTCTGTAATTCCAGCAATCCCGTTCGCAGCCTTACTCATAATATCTACTGCATAATCAAATGAACTGATTTTGTTCTCTACACTATCCGCAATACGATCAATTCTATCTAAAATACGAATTAAACGAATTCCTACGATAATGAACACAATCATTAATACAAATCCCACTACATATAGTAGTATAGGCATAACTTCGGTAAAAAATTCCATTTTCTTCATCTTTTTTATTCGTTCTCTTGATACATAGACTCAATTAAATCAAATA
>CAMNDO010000025.1 GCA_946535455.1 uncultured Caryophanales bacterium | reverse complement strand
AAGAGTTAGAGAGAATGGAAGAAGACGCAAAAGAAAACCCTAAAAAAGAAAAGAGTTCTTTTCACAAGAAGCACTTTGGTTTTGAGTTGCGTATTTTTGTGTTTAGTTTATTAATTCTTTCTTTATTTGGAACTTCTTTTTACTATTTGTGGAAAGCCATCTCTATGGCAAATATCCAGAAGGTAACTTATGATGAAATTGGTAGAGTTGGTTTTCGAATTTGTGAAAAAGAAGCAGAAGATTGCTTAGGAGAAAACATTCAATATGATTCCGGTAAGATAGGATCTGTGATTGCAAATTTTACTTATTTTGTGAAATTAGATGCGAGTATTTCTTATGAATTTGACTATTATATCACTTCTACGATGAAATTTTACCATCCAAAAAATAGAGATTCTGTTTTATATAGTCAAGAAGAATTGCTAGTAGAAAAAACGAATGTATCGGATACAAGAGCCTATATGAATATTGATAAAACAGTAGAAGTAGATTATGAAAGTTATGAAAGAAGAATCGAAGAATATAATGAGAAAAACGAAGGAGAATATGAAGGAGAAATGGATATTACACTTCATATTGAACAAGAAAATGGAACAAAAGAAGTGACATTAATTGTTCCATTAAGAGATTCTTCTTTACAAGTCAATAAAATAGAATTAGAAAATAGAAATAAAAAATGGGATTTCCAAATGAATGCTTGGAATGAACAAAACATTTTATATGGAATTATTTCTGTCATTTTACTATTATCTGCATTATTGTTGTTGTTTGAATTAACAAAATTTGTATTAAGTACCATGGCAAAACAAAGTCCATATCAGAAAAAATTAAATGAGATATTAGAAGAATATGATCGAATTATTGTTATCGCAAGAGATGGATATCAAACGAACACAGAAAAAAGTTTAGTAAAAATGAATAGTTTTGAAGAATTATTAAATGTTCATTTATTATTAAAAAAACCAATTATTTATACGAAAATCAATAAGATAAAATGTGATTTTATTGTAGAAGATTCTACTACGATTTATCGATATGTGATGAAAGAAGTAGATTTTGAAGAACAAAAGAAGAAATAATCTTCTTTTTTCCTTGCAGTTTTTTCTTTTTTTTGATATAATTTTATTCGTCGAGTGGAATGATCCGCTGATGGTATATTAAGATCATTTGAAAATATTTACAGAGAGGAGCTTAGAATATGAATATTATTGACAAAATCAATGAGAAGCAACTAAATCCAAATGTTCCTGAATTCCGTGTTGGAGATACGGTTAGGGTAGACGTTAAGATTATCGAAGGAAAAAGAGAACGTATCCAAGCTTTCGAAGGTGTTGTAGTAGCACGTCGTGGAGGAAGCGTTTCAGAAACTTTTACTGTTCGTAAAATGTCTAGTGGAGTTGGAGTAGAAAGAACTTTCCCAATTCACTCTCCAAAAGTTGCAGGTATCACAGTAGTACGTAAAGGAAAAGTTCGTAGAGCAAAACTTACATTCCTTAAAGGTATGGTTGGCGGATACCGTATTAAAGAAAGAGGACAAAAATAAGGCCAACGCCTTATTTTTTGTATGAGTATTATGGATAAAGAAAGAATAAAAAAACTGATAAAAGAATATCTTCCTTATATTTTGATCTTAATAGGAGTCATTTTAATCAAAAGATTTATCATTTCTCCTATTAGAGTAAAAGGACAAAGTATGATGAATACACTTCATAATGGAGATATTATGATATTAAATATTGTAGGATACCGTTTTGAAGATATCAAACGATTTGATATTGTAGTCATCAAAGAAGACAATGAGTATTTAATCAAAAGAGTCATTGGTCTTCCTGGAGAAATAATCGAGTATAAAGACAATGAATTATATGTCAATGGAGAAAAAATCAAAGAGAATTATGGAAAAGGAAATACAGAGGATTTTACAGTAAAAGTGAAAAAGAATTCTTACTTTGTATTAGGAGATAATCGAGAAAATTCTATGGATAGTCGTGTATTTGGAAGTTTTCCTGAAAAAGAAATTTTAGGAAAAACGAGTTTAACGATTTTTCCATTTAACAGATTGGGAACAAAGAAATAAGAAAAGAAGAAGTCATTCTTCTTTTTTTGTTGTATAATAAATAATAGGTGATGATATGAACCGAGTATTATTTATGATTATTCATAATCAAATTCAATATTTACAAAACTCTACCATGGATCATAAAGAATGGTATGATTCTTTGGGATTAGATCCAGCATTATATGAAAGTATTGTAAGAGGATATGTCATAGAAAATAAAATTGTATTTTTTAAAGGAATTACCTTTCAATACGATGAAGAAGTAATTCGTTCTGCTAAGATGTTTGCTCCACATATTAGACAAGCCCTACAAAATGAAACCTTAGAGGTGTACTGTGGAATATTAATAAATCCTGGTCAAAAATGGGAACCTATCTTAAAAATATCGAATGAAGAGATTGCCTCTTTTGTTCCACCTAAGTCCCCGGAAGAAAAGATAGATTATAGTCAAATACAAACAGAAAATATATTAGAATTTAAAAATGATATCAAAGATCCCAAGATTTGTAAGAATGCCATTATGGTAACAGGAGTCATTCTTGTATTAGAAATTATCATTAAAGTAATCTTATTTTCGAAACAAGAAATCTTACATCTCAATAATCCTATGGATGTATTATTATCCTTTTCTCAAATTGGATTATTAGGTTTTATTATCTTTTGTTATATGAGCCAAAAAGAGATGGCTAAATACTTAGGATTAGTTGTCAGTGTACTCATGATTTTAACATTTGATTTATTGGATATTATTTTAGGAATTTTTTATTTCACATTTAGTATCGATCAAAGTATTTTTATTAAATTCATAGAAAGAATAAAAGGAAAGAAGGGGAATCCTAATGTTCAAAGTAATCCAAAATAAAGAATTAGTAAAGAACTGTTATGAAATGATTGTAGAAGCACCTATGGCCATTCAAAAAGCCATTCCTGGACAATTTGTGATTGTGATGGCAAAAGAAGATAGTGAAAGAATTCCGTTAACGATTTATGATTATGATAAAGAAAAAGGACTTCTTTACTTGATTTATCAAATAGTAGGAGCATCCACAGAAGAATTATCGAAAGTCAAAGAAGAACTGTTTGGAGTAGTGGGACCTTTAGGAAAACCAAATGAGATTTGTAAAGATCCAAACGAATATGAAGGAAAAAGAATTTGCTATATCGCAGGAGGAGTGGGAATTGCTCCAGTATATCCTCAAGTAAAATATTTAAAAGAACAAGGAATGGATATTGATGTCATTTATGGAGTCAGAAGTGCCAATCAATTGATTATACAAAAGAAAATAGAAGAAGTAGCTCATCAAATGTATTACACAACTGATGATGGTACATTTGGAACCAAAGGATTTGTAACCGATGTATTAGAAAAAAACATAAAAAATTACGATATAGTAGTCGCAATCGGTCCTGTTATTATGATGAAGAGTGTTTCGGAACTTACGAAAAAGCATAATGTAAAAACTATCGTTAGTATGAATCCAATCATGGTAGATGGTAGTGGTATGTGTGGTGCTTGTCGTTGTGAAGTAGAAGGAAAACCAAAATTTGCATGTATCGATGGGCCAGAGTTTGATGGACATAAGGTTGATTTTGATCTAGCACTAAAAAGATTAAATATTTACAAAGAAGAAGAAAAAGAAAAATGGGAAGATATGAAAACTCTTCTACAAGAGGAGGTTTCTTATGAAGGATGAAAAAGTCATTGGAAAAGTACAAGATCCCAAGATAAGAGTTCAAAACTTTGAAGAAGTAGAACTAGGATATACGAAAGAAGAAGCCTTAAAGGAATCCGCAAGATGCCTACAATGTCCAAAACCTCGTTGTGTACAAGGGTGTCCTGTAAGTATTATGATTCCAAACTTCATCAAAGCCATTTTAGCAGAAGATATTGAAAAAGCATATGAAGTCATTTCAGAGTCCTCTTCACTACCCGCTGTATGTGGAAGAGTTTGTCCACAAGAAAAACAATGTGAAGCTATGTGTATCAAAGGACTAAAAGGAGATGCCATATCCATTGGATCTTTAGAGCGATATGTTGCTGATCAAGCATATCAAAATAACTTCATTTCCACAATAAAAAAAGAAAAGAATGGAAAAAAAGTTGCTGTAGTGGGAAGTGGACCAGCAGGACTTACTTGCGCAGGAACACTTGCGAAAAAAGGATATGATGTAACAATTTATGAAGTGCTACACAAAGCAGGTGGAGTATTAACCTATGGAATTCCAGAATTTCGTCTTCCGCAAAGTATTGTGGAAAAGGAAGTAGAAAGTTTAGAAAAACTAGGTGTGAGAATTTTAACGGATGTTCCCGTTGGAAATGCGATTACTTTAAAAGAATTACAAGAAGAGTATGACGCTGTATTCTTAGGGACCGGTGCAGGACTTCCTAAATTCATGGGTATTCCTGGAGAAGATGCGAATGGTGTATTTTCTGCGAATGAGATTTTAACAAGAATTAACCTAATGGGAGGATTCCAAAAATCCAGTAAAACGCCAGTGAAATTAGGGAAAAAAGTCTATGTCATCGGTGGAGGGAATGTTGCCATGGATGCGGTTCGAAGTTTAAAACGATTAGGATTAGATGCTCATATTTTATATCGTAGAAGTGAGGAAGAATTACCCGCTAGAAAGATGGAAGTAGAGCATGCCAAAGAAGAAGGTATTGTATTTGATTTATTACAAAATCCTACGAAAATCATAGTCGATGAAAATAACAATATCACAGGAATGGAAGTTGTGAATATGATTCTAGGAGAAGAAGATGCCGATGGAAGACGAAGTGTTACCAAAGAAGAAGGTTCAGAACATATTGTAGATTGTGATATGGTTGTCATGGCTCTTGGAACCGATCCAAACCATGAAGCATTAAAAGAAAGTGATATCGCATTAAGTGATAGAGGATTAATTGTAGTAGAAGACCATAAAACATCTTTAGATAACGTATATGCAGGAGGAGATGCAGTAACAGGAGCAGCTACTGTGATTCTAGCTATGGAAGCTGGAAAAAAAGCAGCACAAGAAATCATAGAAGCAATTTCATAAGAACACTTTTCTGTGTTCTTTTCTTATGTTATAATGAGGAGGTAGGAGGTAGTTATGAACGAAATAAAATGTCCAAAATGTGGCACAGCCTTTACCATTAATGAAATGGATTATAACTCTATCGTAAAACAAATTAGAGATCATGAATTTCATAAAGAAGTAGAAGAAAAAGAAAAAACCTCTGTTCAATTAGCAGTATCCGATATCGAAAAGAAATATCAAGAAAAGATTCAAAAACAAGAATTAGAAATTCAAACATTAAAAAGTGAAATCAAGAGTAAAGATACTGAGAATGAATTAGAAATTCATAAAGCTGTTAGTGAAAAAGAAAAAGAAATCAATCAATTAAATAATCAACTACAATTACAAGAAAAAGAAACATTAATCAAAGAAAAGAATTATAAAGAACAAATTGAGTATTATAAAGACTTTAAAGCCAAACAATCTACAAAAATGATTGGAGAAAGTCTAGAACAACATTGTAGTGATGAATTTAATAAATTAAGACCATTATTCCAAAATGCTTATTTCGAAAAAGATAATGATGTGAAAACAGGAAGTAAAGGAGACTTTATCTTTAAAGATTTTGATGAAGAAGGAGTAGAAACCGTATCCATTATGTTTGAGATGAAAAATGAAGCAGATCAAACCGCAACCAAACATAAGAATGAAGATTTCTTAAAAGAATTAGATAAAGACAGAAAAGAAAAAAATTGTGAATATGCCGTATTAGTTTCTTTATTAGAATTAGACAATGATTACTACAATACAGGAATTGTGGATATGTCTCATAAATATCCAAAGATGTATGTCATAAGACCTCAATTTTTTATTCCAATCATTACTTTAATACGAGGAATGGCACAAAATACAGTGGCTTATAAAAAAGAACTGATTAAAGTACAAGAACAAAATATTGATATTTCTCATTTTGAAGAAAATATGAATGCTTTTAAAGAATCATTTGGAAAAAATTATCGATTGGCTTCTGAAAAGTTTAAAAAAGCAATTGATGAAATTGATAAAACGATTGATCATTTACAAAAAACAAAAGATGCTTTGTTAAGTAGTGAAAATAATTTAAGATTAGCCAATAATAAAGCGGAAGACTTAACGATTCAAAAATTAACGAAAAATAGTGAAACGATGAAACAAAAATTTGCAGAATTAAAGGAGGAAAAAGAATGAAAGCAAAAGAACAGTTAATCAGAAAAAGTATTGCCGCATCCATTTTAATTGGATTAGGAAACTTTATATTATTAAAAATAGGAAATCCAATTGGTCCATTCCTATTCTCATTAGGATTATTAGGAGTTTGTTATATGGACTTAAACTTATTTACAGGAAAATGTGGATTCTTCATTGAAAATAAAATGAAGATTACCGATTTATTATTCATTTTAGTATTTAATCTAATAGGAGGATACTTAATCGGATTATTATTTTCTGTAACAGATCCTACCATTTTACAAGTTGCGAAAGATAAAGTCGCAACATGGGATATTTCCCTAGCATTCTTCTTAAAATCGGTTTTATGTGGAATGATTATGTATATCGCAGTCCTTTTATATAAAAAAGAAACTCCATTTGGAATTTTATTAGGAGTACCAATGTTTATTCTTTGTGGATTCCAACACTGTATTGCAAATATCATTACATTAGGAGTAGCACAAACATTCCACTTATCCATCTTCATCTGTATTTTAGGAAACTTTATCGGATCTTTAACAATTTGGTACTTTAGTAGAGATGTCCAAATAGAAACTAAGAAAACCATATTTAGAAGAAAGAAACAATAGTTTCTTTTTTCTTTACGTAAAGAAAAAATATAATACTCCATTTTATTGTATTGATGGAAAAATAAGATTTATAATAAAGATAATAGAGGAGGACTTATGAAAAAGATAAAGAATAAAAAAGTCATATTAGCACTAGTACTATTACTAGGAATTGCCGCAACATTTGCCTATTACACAACAACAGATTCATTTGAAAACATATTTAAAACATCAAAATATGGAACCAAAGTAGAAGAGGTGTTTGAAAGTCCAGATGATTGGACACCAGGAGATGAAACATCTAAAACAGTCATTGCCACAAATACAGGAGATGTCTGTGAAAATGTAAGAGTTTCCTATACAGAAAGTTGGAAGAATGAAAATAATAATGATTTACCATTAATAGATCCAACATTAAATGAAAGAATTGCGATTATTAATTTTGATAATACAGCAGATTGGAAACAAAATGGAAATTATTACTATTACAATAAAAACTTATTAAAGAATGAATCTACAACATCATTTATCAAAAGTGTAACGTATAATCCAAACTATGCAA
>CAMNDO010000024.1 GCA_946535455.1 uncultured Caryophanales bacterium | reverse complement strand
AGCGAAAATATCGCTTTTTTTTCATGGCTCAAAAATTGACTTTTCTTAGTGTAAATGATATACTGAATGAGAGTATAGTATGGGAGGAATCATGATGGAAAATGAGAAAATTACAATTGAAAAAAATGGAGAAACAGTAGAATGTGATGTCTTATTTACATTCGATTGTGACGCGACTCAAAAATCCTATATTGGATATACCGATCATACAGAAGCTGCAAATCATAGAAAAAATATTTATATATCATCTTATAATCCTTATAGTTTTGACCAAACGTTAGGAAGTATTACAGATGAGAAAGAATTAGAAATGATTAGTGATGTTTTATATCGTTTAGATCAAGATGTAGAGGAGGGAAAAGAATGGCAGAAAGGAAAATAATATTAGAAGGGATTTATCCTTCTGATCTTACCAAAGAGCACATAAGAGAAAGAGTCATGAGAATTATTGAAAACTCTGATCGCTTTCAAACAAAAACACCTCCTGTGATTGAAATGAATTCTGTTGGAGAAGATAAAATCAGATTTACCGCTTACGAAGAGATAATGGAACCAGAAAGTAAGGAAGAGATTGCTACAACGAAAAAACAAGAAAAAAAATCTACATTAACATTAGAAATTCAAGAAGCTGAAAAAAGAGTAGAAGGTGCAAAACAAGCTTTACAAATGGTGGAAAACGATATTGATTTAGGAATTATTAGTGTAAGTAGTGGTGAATTAGATTTTGCTATTCAATCTCTAAGACACGAAACAGAAAATTTAGAAAATTTAAAAAGAATAAAAAATGAAAATCCGGATTTATATATTGAGGAAGAAAAGGAAATAAAATCGATTCAAGATTCTTTTGAAGAATTAAAAAAAATGCGAGAAGAATTAAGTCGTATTGAAAAATCTACTGATAGAGAAAAATTGATTCAATTATTAGAAGAGAAAGTAGATGCGATTGAAACAGAAGTGTACGGTTCGGAAGAAATCAGTGAGTCATTAAAAAAAGAATTACAAGAAGTAGAAGAAGAGATTGCTTCCTATCAAAAATCCATGAAAGAGCAAGTAAAAGAATATGAAGAATGCTATCAAAAAATGGAAAAAATGATTGATCAAAAGAAAGAAGAATTATCAAATTCCAATTTTTTGACAGAAAAAGAAAAAAAGAACTTTGAACAAAAATACAAAGCACAAGAAGAAGAGATTAATCAAGAATCTGTAAAGATCAAACAAAGAATTGAAGAACAAAAAGAGAGTATTGTACAATTACAAGAAAAAAGAAAAAAACTAGAAGAAAATATTGTTTTTGTAGAAGCATTTCAATTATCTGTCAAAGAGTTTAATGAAATAACAAAAGCGATGTCTAATGATGAAGAAATGATTCCTTTTGTTTCCGATATATATGCTTCATTGGAAGATGTCATTTTGAAAAAACCAGAAGAAAAGACAAAAGAAGATGTTCAAAAATTAAAAGAAGCAAAAGAAAAAATCTTAATAAGAATTAGAGGAGAAGAAAAAGTACAATCTGTTGTTGATGTAATAGATAAACTTCATTTTACAGAAGATGCTATGCATTCAGATGGATATATGACTATGACATTAACAGAAGAAGAAATTGATCAAATTATTCGAAGTACTTCTATTCTTCCAGAAAAAATTGTGAAATCGAAAAAAGAACCAGATTATGTTCCACATAAAGCACCAGAAGATATGGAAAGTGTTTTAGAAAGTCAATTGGATGAAAGTACGATTGTAGATAGTATTACAATTTTCCGTGATGAAGAAGGAAATACCTACGTTAGAAAAAGTGTATTAGATCGTTTCCATATTGATGAAACAAATCCAATTGAGAATCAAGAAGGAAAATTATATGCTATTCAAAAAGAAGATTACGAATTTATTCTATCTGCTGCACATAATAGTTATTCTCCTTACTTTGTAGAAGAGAAAGAGTTCATCAAACAAGATTCTCAGTCAAAAGAAGAACCACAAGAAGATGTGAAACCGATAGAGGAACCAATCGTAAAAAATAATAGCGCTGCTGATAAAATGGTTTTCTATTATGAAGAAGAAAATGATGTATATTATGCAAAACAACCAGTATTAAGACGTTTTTCATTAGAACCAGTAGGAAATCCAATTTCTGTAGAAGGAGTAGAATACTATCCACTTGCATTAGACGATGCTGACTACATTAGAGGAAATGCAGGAAACAGTTATTCTCCTTATGAAGTGGAAGTTCGTAGTTATCACAAAGAAAAAGTAGAAGAAAAACCTTCGAAAAAAATTCCAGTGACTGCGATTGTTGTCACACTATATCAAGATTTAAATCATGAAAATCAAGCATATGTAACAGATTCCGTATTAAGAAAATTTAAGATTGAACAATCGGGTACTCCTATTATGATAGGAAAACAAAAGTGTTATCCGATTTCACTAGCGATGGAAGAAAGAATTGGAAAAGTAGCTGATAAATCTACTACTCCAAAAATTGTGTTAAACTATGTTCCCATCAAGACTAGAAAGAAAGAAACAAGACAAGAAGCATCAATGGAATCTCGTGAAATATTAGAACGCTTAACCAAAGATTTGATGATACAAGAAGATGATGCACAATTCTATGTCGCAAGTAATATTCAAGTAACTAAAAAGTTTAAAGAAGAATTACAAGAAGGAAATCATTCATATAATATCATTCATACGATTCCTGGAATCATAAAAGCAGGAATTACATTCTTAAATAAATTAGTTTCCAAACTCATATTAGGAAAACGTGGAAAAGAAGCGATGAAAGAGTTTAATAGAAGATTAAATCACGAGTTAACAGAAGAAGAATGTAATGTATTATTACAAGATTATGCCAATCATTCTTTTGATCAGACATCACAAAAGTATATGAATGAATTAGTAATAGAAAGATTAGAAAAACATGCTAAATCAAAATTATTAGATTTCAATGAGAAAATAGAAAATAGTTATACGGTATTATACGTAACATTAAAAGAAATAGAGGCATTAGAGACGAAAGATAATCGTTTTCAGACAGAACAAAAACGATTAAAACAAAAAGTTATGGGAATTCTTCAATCGATGGAAGAAAATCAAATGGAAGCAAAAAAATTATGTATAGATGGTTTTGATTTAGAAAAAGATATTTTAAAATTACCATATCTAAATCGACCAGTTCCAAAATTTGAAGAATTACAGTGTAGTCAAATAGCCAAACAATTGGATTATCAAGAAGATTCATTTGTAGAAGAGTATTTTCAAGAAATAGTGGTATCTTCTCATCAAATGAGCTTGCAAGTGAAAGAAGGAATTCAAAATCTTGATCAAGATTCTTTGAAGGATTTTGGACTAGATTATTGGCCATTTCAAGATAGTTATCGTATTTTAGACGATGAAGAAGAAACGTTCTATAATAGTTTTCAAGAAGAAGTGAATCGATCAATAGAAAGTATCATGTCTGAATACATTTCACGTCAAATATCGAAAGAAGAAGCGATAGAAGGATTGTCGAATGTAGCAAGATCTTCTCAAAGTGCTTTAGTAGAAGTAAGTAATGAATCCATGAAGCAAATGAAACCTTATGCTGCAATGCACTCTGAATTTGATTTATCTGCATTAGAAGAAGCAATGGAATATATTGTTGCTCATCCAAATGCTATGGTAGATGATACATTATCTACAGAATATCAAGAAGCACTTTCTCAATTGCCAAAAGAAATGTTATCGACTATTATTTGTTCGGCAACAGCTACTTCCTTTGCGATTGAAACTGCTGTACAAATGGAAGAAAAGCAGAAGAAAAGTATCACCAGTAAAGATGTTTCAGATATGATAGACAATTATATGAAAGAAAAAGAAGAAAATGGTAAGAAAAAAAGATAAAGTAATATCTTTTTTTCTTTGGAAAGAAACAAACTTGTTATATAATAAAAGTAGGAAGTGAAAAGTATGAAGAAGAAAACAAAGAAAACGAAAAAAGCAAGAAGTATGTGGAAACTACTAATAGTCGTAGCTTTTATAGGAGTGATTCTCATATCCCAAATGGTCGTCATTACAAGACTATTTTTATGGAATAAAGAAACTGCGATAGACTGGGTAGGGTATTTGTTTTTGATGAGTATCTTTTTCATTCCAACATTAGGTCTTACGATCGCAACCATATTAAGAGTGAAAGAAATTCAAAAAGGTGAAATAGAAAAGGCCAAAAAGTATTAGGAGGATATTATGTTAATTGTTAGTACCGATCAAATTCAAGGAAAAACCATTCAAGAATCATTGGGAATTGTAAAAGGAGAAATTGTTCAATCCAAACATATTGGAAGAGACTTTATGGCAGGAATGAAGACTCTTGTGGGAGGAGAAATTTCAGGATATACCGAAATGATTCGAGAAGCTAGACAAATTGCCACCAAAAGAATGGTAGATGAAGCAGAAAAACTAGGAGCAGATGCTGTGGTAGGAGTACGATATGGTTCTTCTGCAGTGATGCAAGGAGCAGCTGAAATTATCGTATATGGAACGGCTGTAAAATTAAAATAAGAAAAGAGGAAAATCTTTTCTTTTTTATTTGACAGTATATAGCCTTTATGCTATAATCTATATGTTTGACGCCTCATGCTCAAACCGCATTGAAAAGGTAAAAACATGAAAATGTACCTTAAAAGCGAGTCTTAAGTACATAAAGGAGGTTATGAAATGAACGCAGTGATTAAAGCTGGAGGAAAACAGTATTATGTGACAGAAGGTGCAGAAATCTTCGTAGAAAAACTAAACTGTGAAGAAGGAGATACTGTTACTTTTGATCAAGTATTAATGTTAGACTCTAAAGTAGGGAATCCTTATCTTACAAATGTTACTGTAGATGGAGTTGTTCTAAAGAACGGAAAAGCAAAGAAAATTAAAGTTTTCAAATATAAAAGCAAAGATAGATCTAACCGTAAGACACAAGGACATAGACAACCTTACACAAAAATCAAAATTACAAAGATCAATGGGTAATGTATGATTAAAGTTCAAATTGAAAAAGAAAAAAGAAAATATAAAAAGATTAAAGTCCTAGGTCATGCGATGTACGATGACTATGGAAAAGATATTGTATGTAGTGCTTGTAGTAGTATTGTGACAACCACAATTAATGGAATTTTGGCATTACAACAAGGAAGTCTAAGTTATATGGTTGGAAAGAAAGGGTTAACGATTGAGAATATCAAAGAAGAGGAAACCACTCAAATTCTAATCCATAATATGGTTAGTCTTTTAAAAGAATTAGAAAACAATTATCCAGAAAATATAGAAGTTAAGATAGGAGGAGAATTATGAAATTTTTAAAGTTAGATATTCAATTATTTGCTCACCATAAAGGGCAAGGATCAACATCTAATGGTCGTGATTCTGCTGGTCGTAGATTAGGAGCGAAAGCAGCTGATGGAGAATATATCACAGCTGGTTCTATTATATATCGTCAAAGAGGAACAAAAATTTTCCCTGGAACAAATACTCGTCGTGGAAACGATGATACGATTTATTCTACTGTTTCAGGAATTGTAAAATTTGAACGTCTTGGAAGAGATAAGAAACAAGCTTGTGTATATCCAGTAGGAGAATAATAGAGTCCATTTGGACTCTTTTTTAGTGAAAAAAAGAAAAAGATTTGATACAATAATGATAGGAGGGATACCATGTTTGTAGATGAAGTCGAAATTAAAGTAGAAGCAGGTAAAGGTGGAGATGGATGTACTGCCTTTCGTAGAGAAAAATACATTTCTATGGGTGGACCTTATGGTGGAAATGGCGGACATGGTGCCGATATTATTTTTAAAGTAGATGAAGGTCTTCATACTTTATTAGATCTTCGTTACCAAAAACAAATCAAGGGAAAAAACGGAGAAAATGGAAGAGGAAAGAATCAACATGGAAAAGGTGCTGACCCTATGATTGTAAAAGTACCATTAGGAACAGTTGTGACAGACTTAGATACAGGACTCGTTTTAGCTGATTTGTCACATAAAGAAGATGAAGCCTTAATCGCAAAAGGTGGACGTGGTGGAAGAGGAAATACCGCTTTTAAAACACAAACCAATACGGCTCCTGAATACTCTGAAAAAGGAGAAGAAGGAGAAGAAAAAAACTTAAAAGTAGAAGTAAAATTACTTGCCGATGTTGGTCTTGTGGGATTACCAAGTGTAGGAAAAAGTACGATTATTTCTTGTGTTTCCGCATCAAAACCAAAAATCGCAGCCTATCACTTCACAACACTAAACCCTAATTTAGGTGTAGTAAAATCTACCAATGGGGATAGTTTTGTCATGGCTGACCTTCCAGGATTAATTGAAGGAGCATCACAAGGAGAGGGTCTAGGAGATAAATTCTTAAAACATATTGAAAGAACAAGAGTCCTTGCACATGTTGTTGATATGTCAGGAAGTGAAATGAGAGATCCGTATGAAGATTATGTATTAATCAATAAAGAATTGGAAGAATTCAATCCAAAATTATTAAAAAAACCAATGATTGTGATTGCGAATAAAATGGATTTAGAAAATGCGAAAGAAAATTTAGAAGAGTTTAAAAAGAAAGTCGATTGTGAAATTTTTGAAGTTTCTGCTGCGACGAATCAAGGATTACAACGAGTAGTCGATTATCTAGCAGATATTTTAAAAACCATTGAGCAGCAACCATTATATGAAGAGGATAAAATCGAAAGTCATGTTCTATATAAGTTCAAGAAAGAACAACCATTTACGATTACCAAAGAAAGTGATGGATTATATGTCGTATCTGGAAAAGAAGTAGAACGATTATTAAAAATGACGAAGTTTTCGAATGAAGGAGCAAGTTATCGATTTGCCAAAAAATTAAAAAGAATGGGAATTGATGATAAATTAATGGAAATGGGTGCCAAAGAAGGGGATCAAGTGCGTATATTAGATTTTTATTTTGATTTTAAAGATTAGGAGTAGTGCATATGGTATTAAAAAATAAGATGGTGGTTATTGTAGGACCAACCGCAACAGGAAAAAGTACATTAGCAAAAAAAGTACAAAAGAGTTGTCCCAATTCAGTTATGATTTCTAGAGAAGATATTATTGAAGAGATGATTCAACATCCAACGAAGGGAGAAATTTATACGAAGTTTCGATTCTTCTTTTTACAAAAAATTAAAGAGGCATTAGAAGAAGAAGGAGAACCTGTTATTATTATCGATATGTTAAATCATCAAGAACATTCTCTTGTTACATTTTTAAATAGTATTCGTAATTATGCTAACTATCAAGATGGAATTACATTAATTAAAATGAATCCTACTATGAATTTACATAAAAAGATGATACAAGAAGCAAAAAAAGAAGAATCTTCTCTTCGTACTTCACAAATATTATTAGAAAGAGAATCTTATTTTTCTCCTATGGGAAGCTTTTATCCTAGTTTCTTGAATTTAGTAGAAGAAGAAGTGATTATTGAAAAACCAAATAAGGAAGAATTTACTTTTGAATTCCAAGAAAAACCAAAGGTATATGCAAAATCATAAACCTGTAAAGAACCTTTTAAAAATACAACAGTTTGTTGTATTTTTTACTCTTTTACGTTATAATGAAT
>CAMNDO010000023.1 GCA_946535455.1 uncultured Caryophanales bacterium | reverse complement strand
AATATCTGGAGCCAATAAAGATTCTTTTCCTGCCAATAATGTAGCTAAAACAGAAGCTCCAAACCCATACGGATACATAAAAGGAACAACTGCCATCCATTTTTGGCGTTTAGTAGAAAATTGTTCTAAGTGAGCTGAATTTTTATAGTAAATACATGCAGCCAGTAAATTCTTATTCGTAAATAGCATATCTTTTGGATTACCGGTAGAACCACTTGTAAATAGAATTAATGCATCATCATTTCCAGAAGAAAATGAATTTGTAATTCCTTTATAATAATTACCAATCAATTGTAAATCAGAATAGTCAATCAAATCAGAATATCCAATCATTTGTTCAGAAGAAAGATTAAATTTTCTAATGCTTTCTTTTCCTCTATTTAATGTAATAATATTTTTTAATTTGGTTTGTTTTTTTAGATTTTCATTATAAATAGAATCTTTATCATAATTAATTAATAATAGAGATTCATACTTATTTAATTGATAAATCAATTCTTCATCCGGAGAGAATGGATTTAAAAATGTAATGATCGAACCAATTTGATTTGCAGCTATAAAAGCTGCAACAGCTTGATAAAAGTTTGGCATAGAAACACAAACAATGTCGCCTTTTTTTATTCCAATTTCCTTAAAAGATTTAGCAATTGTTTTTGCATCAGTTAATAATTCTTTATGTGTTGCCGTTAAATTTAAACAACTGATAGCAGGATCATCTGGACAAGTTGCCCATAGAATCTTCATCGTATTAGCAATGCTTATACTAGGAATAACTGGATTTTTTTCAAAATATGATACATCCTTTAGGTGTGTTTTATCAATTGATGGATAACCAGTCAATTCTTGTTTATTCATAGGAATTCCCCCTCCTTAAAACGCTTATATTATAACATAAAATTGTTTACATTTCAAGTATAAACAAAAAAATCGAAGAATTTTCTTCGATTTATGCAATTACTTTTTCAGATGAAACAAATTGGAATTTATCATCTACTCTTTGAAAAATAAACTTATAAACTTCTCCTGATTCTAAAGATTCTGGAGTAAAAGTATTCGAATCTGCAATTAAAGTTGTTTTTTCTGGATCCGCATAATAAGCGTTTGTTTCATTGTCATAGAATACAATTTTAACATAAGCTTCTACTGTTCCATCTTTTTCTTCTACACTACTTACTTGATATACTTTTGCTCCACAAGAACCACCACAAGCCGTTTCTTGTTTTATGAACTTTTTATTTTCTGCATCATATCGATAAGATGGACAACTTTGTCCATTATAATCTATTTCTTCTGGATGAAATTCATAATTTTCACCTAAATAGATTTTAATTTGATTTTGAAAATCGTCTAAAGAAATTTCATTTTCTCCTAAAGAAAAGAAATAATTTTGTTCTGCGATGGTATAAGCTCTTAGAGAAGAGACATCTTTAGCTTCTTTTTTACCATTTGTAATAAAGTCATAAATACCATTACAAATTAATCCTGATGTTAAGTCTGCTAAGGCAAGTTCAATATCAGCATTATTCGCAACTTCTCCTCCAATTACAGGAGTATCTGGAGTTTTTTCTTTCTTTGTAAATGGGAAAACTCCATACTGTTTTGCTAAAACAGCTCCTACTACACAAAATACGATTGCGACAACGAGTAAAATAATCGGTAAAATATTTTTTTTCTTTTTTTTGCTTTCTTCATAATAATTTGGAATTTGATTCTCTTCATTCATTTTAAATTTCCTCCTTTAATCGATTTAATTCCTTTTGAAATTCTTCTGGAATTTCTTGTTCAAACATTAATTCTTTTCCTGTCATTGGATGAATCAATTTTATAAAATAAGAATGTAACATTTGTCCAAATTCTGTTTTTCCTTTTCCATACAAAGGATCATTCACAACAGGATATCCAATATAATTCATATGAACACGAATTTGATGTGTTCTTCCTGTCTCCAAAATACATTCAATATATGTATTTTTAGGGAATCTCTCGATGACTTTAAAATGCGTAATCGCTTCTTTCCCATTTTCCACCACTGCTTGTTTTTGTCTATTGTTAGGATCTCTTCCAATAGGAGCATCCACAGTTCCTGTTTCGTGAGGAATCACTCCTTCTACAATAGCAAGATATCTTCTTTCTACTTTTTTATCATGAATCATTTGGGATAATTTTTCTAATGTTTTTTCATTTTTGGCAACTAACATTAATCCACTGGTATCTTTATCCAAACGATGGACAATACCTGGTCTTAAGTTTTCCCCTTTGATCATTGGATAATGATATAGTAAAGCATTCACTAATGTTTTACTATAATGTCCCGGAGCAGGATGAACTACCATACCACTTGGTTTATTGATAATCAACAGATCATCATCTTCATATACAATATCCAAAGGAATGTTTTCAGGCTCTACTGAAATTTCATAATCAGATTCTTCTTCTACCTCTATAGAGTCTCCTATCTTCACAGAATAAGATGCATTGACCTTTTTTCCATTTACGAAAACTTTCTCTTCTTGAATCAGTCTTTGCACTTTACTACGAGAAAGTTCTAGTGTTTCCGATAAGTATCGATCTAATCTCATTCCTTCTGAATCTACTACTTCTATCATAATCCCCTCCTCGAGAAATATTATACCATAAAATCAAAAAAAAGAATGGACGAATCCATTCTTTTAATCACTAATTTCTACATATTTCTTTTCATCTAATTTTTTCTTAGGATCTACTTTTGGTACTTCTAAGTTTAAAATACCATTACGAAAACTTGCTTTAATATCCTCTACTTCTACATCTTCTCCTACGAAGAAACTTCTACTACATTCTCCATAGAATCTTTCACGTCTTACATAGTTTTCTTTCTTATCAGATGATTCTTCGTTTTTCTTCGCATGAATGGTTAAATATCCTTCATGAACATCAATTTTAATATCTTCTTTTTGATATCCTGGAAGATCTACTTCTAATAAGTAATTCTCATCATTTTCTTTAATATCTGTTTTCATCAAAGAAAAGTGGTTTTTCTCCCTTTCTGTAAAAAAATCATCATTGAAAAAGTCATCATCAAATAAATGAAATCCTCTTCTTGGCATTAACATCATAATAATCAACTTCCTTTCATAACTTGTGTTACTTTCGGTAGCACAATAATATTAATACCTGTAGTATTTCTTACTACATCTTTATCCTAACACTATTTTTAGCACTTGTCAAGTGTAAGTGCTAAAAAAGTTTAGAATTCTATTTCTAGGATATGTAAACAAATGAAAAAAATACCCGTTTTTTCTCTTTTTATGAAAAATTTATGGTATTTTATTAATAAGATAGGAGGGATTTTATGGACTATATTCGATTTGATTTTCAAGATCATAAGTTTACCGCAAAGGTTCATATCAAAAACAAAGATATTTTAATTGATAATCCCTTTTTAATAAAAAAATTAATACAAACTTGTAAACAACATGGTTTTATCATTAACCGAAAAGGAATTTTAAAAGAAGAAGTAGAAGAAATTTATAAAGAATATCACAAAGCCGTACGTCATGCGATTAAAGTGAAAATATTTCAAAAAATAGATTCTAAGATGAAGTTATCAAAAGAAAACAAACTAGTAGGAAAAATAGCAGTAGCTTCTACGATTGCGACACTTGCGATTGCGACTGGGGTAAATGCATTAGCGTATGTTCCGGATGAATCAAATTCTCATGAAAATATCATAATCGAAGCACTAGAAGAAGAAATTCCAACAGAAATTCCTGCGAAAGGAATTACCGCTGTTTTTGAAGAGGAAATCTACCCTACTGCTTTACCAATAAGAAATTATTCTCATCAAATAGAAGAAAAGAAAGAAGAAGTAATCGAAGAAGAAAAACCAACATATGAATTTCATTATTCTTATGATGGAGAAGGAGAAAGAATTAAACTAGAGAATGCGAAACGATATGAAGATGTTATGGAAAAATATGCTTCTCGTTATGGATTAGATAAAAATATTTTAATTGCGATGGCTGCGCAAGAAACTGGAGGAGATCACTATAATCATATTGACTCTGGAGCCGCTTGTGGAATCATGCAGATTGAAAGAATTCATATTGGAAGTACCATCACAGGATATAACTTTGAGACAAAAGAAAATGAATCGATTACCATTACTTTGGATATACTACAAGATTTAGAAGGAAATATAAAAGTAGGTTCCATTCTGTTACAAAATGCTTTTGAAAGGAATCATTATAACATCCCTTTAGCACTACAAGAATATAATATGGGAATGGGAAATTTAGATTCTGTATTAAATCGTTGTAGTAGTCATAATAATATTTCAAAAGATTTATTAAGAGAAAATCCAGAAGAAAATCAATGGTTAGAACACAGAAGTTATATTGGTGCAGGAGACCCTAAATATATTGAACATGTCTTTCAATATTTAGAAGGAGATCGTTTAACATTTGAAACAAGAGACAATGAAAAAATCACTTATCAAATTATCAATGATCAAAAAAATAATATTACAAAAAAGTAATATTATTTTTTTATGATATTTTCTTTCATAGAAGAGTATCGGATAAATAGATATCCCATCATTCCTAAAATCATCAGTACAATAAATGGTAATCTTTGAATAAAGACTCCTGTTGGTACTGCTTCTCTTTTTCCATTGAAAAATGTAACAGTTTGATTTTCATTTAAAGTAAAGATACCTGTATCGACTGAAGAACCAGATTGCTTATTTCCTCCTGCTTTTTCCATTTCAAAGAGTTCGTCATAATCAATGGTATTGGTTTTTACTACTTTATACTGATACCCAATTGGTAAAGAATTCACAATAATTTGTTGTCCATGTTTTAATTTTATTACAAAACTTCCATTGTCGGTTGCGACAGTTCCCGTAGAATTGATGGTCAGATTTCCTGATGGAAGTTGATTTCCATTTTCATCATAAATGGTAATGGTATATTCAATCTCTTTTTCAATTTCTGCCATATTTCCTACGACTTTGCTCACAAGTGTCATATCATATCGTTTCAAAGTATTCGTAATTGTTGCCGTATTATTCACAACTGCTTTTGGATTGGAAGACAATGCATCACTATTATACTTTGGAACGCTTTCTTCATACACACTATAATTTGCCGTATCAAATACAACAAAAGTATACGTCCAAGTATTTCCGTTTTTCTCCCATTTAGTAGCATCTACATCTGAATTTTGGGTAAGAGTTCCTTCTCGTAATAAATGGAAGCGAATAGCATTTGGACGATATTGAATCAAATCTTGATTCCATACCTTATTGACTTTAATTTCACGATAATGAATATTACTGTTGGTAATCGTCGCACTATTATCTACACCTTTTATTGGATTAGATGCAGTAGCACTACCATTATAGTCTGTTACATCTTCTTCCCATACTCTGAAACGACTACCATCATTAGGAACGGTAAATTCATATGTCCAAGTATCACCATTTTTTACCCATCCACTACTATTACTCACATAAGAATTTTCTGGTCTTGCTTTTACAATTTGAATTTGGGTATTATATCCAGATATCGCATCTTTTGTGGCATTATACGTTCCACTACTCCAAGATCCAGCTCGTTTATCAAATCTTGAAAGGGTTCCTGGTACGCTGCCAAACATCATACTAAATTTTCCTTTTGCTACTCGAACCACATTCCAATCGGAAAATACACGTCCGAAATCAGTTAATGATTCACAGCGGTTAAACATCTGAGTCGCATCATTCAAATTAGAAACAATCCAACCTTCTAAAGGTTCAATAGACGTAATGTCCGTACAACCTTTAAACATAGAACCCATATAGGTGACTCTTGTAACATACCAGTTTCGCAAAGGTTCCAGAGACTGAATTTTCATAGGAGAGCCAGAAGTTCCTGTATAATTGGATCCAAACATAAATTCCATGTTGTCTACCGCAGATACATCCCAAGATGCTAAAGCAGAAATATCTGTTATGTTATAGGAATCTTGAAACATACGGTTCATATCTGTTACATGGGATGAATTTAAATCTTTTAATCCACTAATATTGGATAAATTACTTAACTTTCGAAACATCGAAGCAGAATTATAAGCCATATAAACAGTATCGGCTAAAGAATAAATATAGATAGTTCCATTTTCAAACCACATATAAGTAGGTTCTCCAGAGACGTCAATTCGATTGGTATCGGTAAGGCTTGCTCTTTTTGCTTCATATTGTTCATCTGTTGCGGTTACAATGGCTTGAATCGTTGTATTTACAGCCGTTATAGAAGCATTAGATCCCGATAACACTTTCATTTTGATATTAAAACTAGGACCTGTGAGTATTTCAGAAACTGCTCTTTCCATATGTACTACAATATCATTTGGTCGAAATTCTGGTTTATCTTTTTCCCACTTTTTCGTAATCGTTATTTTTCTCGTTAAATCACTAGGTTCGGAATCAGCTGCTTGTACATAAAAAATATTCCCAAAAAAAGAAATAAACAGCACAAAAAGGAAAACAACCTGTTTTAGATAAATTTTCTTTTTCTTACAATTCTCATTCATCTAAGCTATTCTCCTTTCTATTTTAGTTAATATTATCCATTATTATTATAATACATAACACTATTTTTAAACATATCTCGATGATTTTTTTACAATTTTTACAGCTATTTTCTCTTTTTCTTGACACTTTTAGACAAAGAAAAAATCAAAGAATAGACCCTACTTTTCTAGGTCCATTTCTTTGTTTTTTTCCTCTCCAAAAACATAACCTTCTACGTTTTGAAAACGATCAATATTTGGATCATATTTTGGAGTTTCTTCTTCTTCTTTTTTCAGTACTTCTTCTTCATAAGTTTTCTTTTCTTTTTCAAAAATAATATCTAGTTTTTTTCTCATTTCTTCTTTCGTAAATGGTTTTGCAATATAGGAAACAAATCCTTCTTGTTCATACTTTTCTTTTGCTCCAGCAATAGCATCTGCTGTTAAAGCAATGGTTGGAATATGAAAATTAGGATTTTCTTTTAGCTTAGAAAAGGCAACAGAACCATTCATGTGTGGCATCATAATATCCATTAAGATTAAATCATATTCATCTCCATTTTTTACTTTTTCTAAGCATTCTTCTCCGTCATAGCATACTTCTAATTCAAAACCAAAGTCTTCTAACGCTTTTTTTGCCACTTTAATATTTAATTGATTATCATCCACAATCAACACTTTTTTAATCCCATAAGTAGAAACAATTCTTGGACCTACAACCGCATAATCTTTTGGAATTTGTTTTTCTTCTTTTCGAATCATTTGATCAATCTTTTGAGGAATACTGATAACAAACAAAGATCCTTTTCCAAATTGCGATTGTACATTGATGGTTCCCCCCATCATATCCAAAAGCGCTTTGGTAATGGCAAGCCCTAATCCAGTTCCTTCTGTTGTCGTATTTTTTTCAATATCCAATCGTTCAAACTTATTGAATAATTTATGAATATCACTTGCCTTAATTCCTCTTCCTGTATCTCTACAAGTAATGAGTAAACGAGAAGTGTTTTTTACAGGATCATTGATACATTTTACATTTAATTCAATTTCTCCTTCTTCTGTATACTTAATCGCATTGGTTAATACATTATTAATTACTTCTTTAATTTTTGGCTTATCCCCTATTAATTTATACGGAATATCATCTGCCATAATGACACGAAGTGTAACATTTTTTTCTCCAATTCTGGTTTCTGTTACTTTACACATTTGTGTAATTTCTTCTACAAAATCATAAGACTCTTCTATGATTTCCACTTTATTGGCTTCAATTTTATTAAAATCTAAAATATTTCCCACAATTTCTAA
>CAMNDO010000022.1 GCA_946535455.1 uncultured Caryophanales bacterium | reverse complement strand
GATGCGATTATCCATTTCCATGATGCCGATTACTTTGCACAAAATGCATTACATAACTGTGATTTGATCAACTTAGATGATATGTTACAAAATGGAACAAATATGAATGGAGTTATGATTGAGAAGCCACATAAATTCTTAACCGCAATGACCATTGCGACACAATTGATCACAGCCGTTACTTCTTCTCAGTATGGAGGAGCTACGATTACCTTAACTCATTTAGCACCATTCGTTAGAAGTAGTAAAGAAGCTTATGAGAAAAAATATAAAGCAAGAAAACTATCGAAAGAACAAGTCGAAAAATTTGTGATGGAAGATTTGAAGAAAGAAATCAATGATGGGGTACAAACTTTCCAATACCAAATTAATTCGATGACCAATACCAATGGACAAGCACCTTTCTTAAGTGTAGCTATGTATTTAAATGAGACAGAAGAGTATAAAGAAGAGCTTGCGATGATTATCGAAGAATTCTTAAAACAAAGAATTGAAGGAATGAAAAATGAAAATGGGGTTTATATTACACCAGCATTCCCAAAACTTCTATATGTATTAGAAGAAGATAACATTCATCCAAAAAGTAAATATTATTACTTAACCAAACTAGCTGCAGAATGTACGGCAAAAAGAATGGTACCTGACTATATTTCTGAGAAGATGATGTTAGAATTAAAGATCAATGAGAATGGAGAAGGAGACTGTTATCCTTGTATGGGATGTCGTTCTTTCTTAACTCCTGATAGAACGATCCATCTGGGCAATATAGCGAAAGCCAAAAACTATGTTCCAGGAAAAGGAAAGTATTATGGAAGATTTAATCAAGGAGTTGTTACTTTAAACTTAGTGGATGTTGCATTATCGAGTGATAAGAATAAAGAAGACTTCTGGAAGATTTTTGATGAAAGATTAGAATTATGCCATAGAGCATTACAAATTCGTTATAAAAGACTTTCTAAGGCTACGAGTGATGTTGCGCCCATTCTATGGCAACATGGAGCACTTGCTCGACTTGAAAAAGGAGAATCGATTCGTGAATTATTACATCATGGATATTCTACTTTATCTTTAGGATATGCTGGGTTATATGAATGTGTAAAATATATGACAGGACACTCACATACCGATAATGGAGAAGGAAAAGAATTTGGATTAGAAGTCATGCAACACATGAATGATGTATGTAAGAAATGGAAAGAAGCAGAAGACATTGATTATTCTGTATATGGAACACCTATTGAATCTGTTACTTATAAGTTCGCGAAAGGAGTAAAAGAAAGATTTGGTGTCATTAAAGGAATCACAGATCGTGATTATATTACCAATTCTTACCATGTTCCTGTATTTGAAGAAATTGATGCTTTTACAAAATTAAAACTAGAAAGTGAATTTCAAAGACTTTCTCCAGGAGGAGCTATTTCTTATATTGAGACATCTGATTTAACAGGAAACTTAGATTCTGTTATGGCAGTGATTCAATTTATTTATGACAATATTATGTATGCAGAATTAAATACCAAATCCGATTATTGTCATGAATGTGGATATGATGGAGAAATTTTAATTGATGATAATTTAGAATGGTATTGTCCAAATTGTGGAAATAGAGACCAAACAAAAATGAATGTCGCAAGACGTACTTGTGGATATATTGGAACCAATTTCTGGAACAAGGGAAGAACCCAAGAAATTAAAGAAAGGGTTATCCATTTGGATAATAAGGATTTGTAATATGTCATATCAAAAGATTCGAAAAATGGATATTTCGAATGGTCCAGGAGTCCGAGTATCGGTATTCTTCCAAGGATGTGCATTCCATTGTGAAGGATGTTTTAATCCTACAACATGGGACTTTGATGGAGGAAATCCATTTGGACAAGAACAAATAGAAGAAGTATTAGAATTGTGTAAAGGAGATCATATCAGTGGATTATCGATTCTAGGAGGAGAACCCTTACATCCTAGAAATATTCAAGATAGTACACTTCTTGCGAAAATGTTTAAAGAAAAATACCCAGAGAAAACTCTTTGGATATGGTCTGGATATACGTTTGAAGAATATATCTATGATAAAGAAATTTTAGAGTACACAGATGTCATCATTGATGGAAGATTTGAGATTGGTTTACGAAATCCAAAATTAAAATGGAAAGGATCTTCCAATCAAAGAGTGATTGATGTTCAAAAAACACTAGAAAAAAATGAAGTGGTATTATATGAGGAGGAAGAACTATGCGCAAAAGAGGTTTTGAAATTGCAAGAGGATGGGAAGATAGAGACATCCACTTACCCGTTCGTAAAACAAAATATTCTGCAGGATACGATGTAGAAGCAGCAGAAGACATTACCATTCCTAGTTTTCAAAAAGGAATGGCACCTACTTTGATTCCAACCGGTATCAAAGCTTATATGGAAGATGATGAAGTATTATATTTATATAATCGAAGTTCTAATCCGAAGAAAAAAGGTTTGATTCTTGCCAATTCTGTAGGAGTTGTGGATAAAGATTATTACGGAAATCCTGATAATGATGGTCATATTATGTTTGCCTTTTATAATATCAAAGAAGAAGATATTACGATTCAAAAAGGAGAGGCTATCGGACAAGCTGTTTTTGCGAAATACTTTGT
The DNA here is from genome assembly GCA_946535455.1 of uncultured Caryophanales bacterium. Classification (GTDB taxonomy): domain Bacteria; phylum Bacillota_I; class Bacilli_A; order RF39; family UBA660; genus UBA3789. Next base: position 5,425 of record CAMNDO010000022.1, on the reverse strand, counting down.
CACAGATGATGACGAAGCATTTGGAGAACGTCAAGGAGGTTTTGGTTCTACTGACAAGTAGAAACCTCTTTTTTTTTCTTCTTTTGTCGAATGGGTAGATTCTTTTTTTCTTTTCTTTTAAGATACATTTGAAAGGAGGAAAATGGAAGATATCTTACAATATGAGAGTTTGATATATAGTATCATTGGGAAGTATTCTTCTCGATATGATAGGGAAGATTTATATCAGGTAGCTATGATGGGTTTAATGGATGCCTATCGTCATTACGATTCTAGTTATGATGTAAAATTTTCCTCTTATGCTTATTACTATATTGTAGGAGAGGTCAATCGATATATTCGAGAAAGTAGTGGATTAAAAGTGAGTAGAGAATTGATTCGATTAAAAAGAGAAATCTTAAAAGCAAAAGAAGTGATGGAACAAAAGCTAGGAAGAGAACCTAGTACTTTAGAAATATCCTTATTTTTGGAAGTGGAGGAAAGTATTATTTTAGATGCTTTGTCTGCGACAGAAGAAGTAAAAGAATTGGATGAATCTTCTGATTATCAAAAATCTTATGATGAGAATAGTCCAACATTAATGGATTTAAGAAATGAAATTATGAAGTTATCAGAAGAAGAAAAACAATTATTATTTCATAGATATTATCAAGATTCTACTCAAATGGAAACGGCTCAAGTATTAGGAATGAGTCAAGTACAAGTTTCTAGAAAAGAAGGAAAGATTTTACAAAAACTTAGGAATCAATTAGTTTCCTAAGTTTTTTTGTATGATTCTTTTGTTTTTTTCTCATATTATAAATGGTGATAGTATGAGAAATACAAAGTATGAAAAAATAGCCAATCGGCATCCATCCAAGGAAAATAGAGTACAGAATGCACTTTTAGCATTCTTATCTGGAGGAGTGTTAGGAGTTCTTGCGGAAGGGATGATCGAAGGATTTGTTTTTTTCTTCGATCTAAAACAAAAAGAAGCTTCTACTTTGATGATTGTCGTTTTTATTTTTTTCGCATCGCTTTTCACAGCACTTGGTTTTTTTGATAAGTGGGTGAAGAAGTTTCGTTGTGGACTTTTAATTCCCATTACAGGATTTGCCCATTCTATGACAAGTAGTAGTTTGGATTATAAAAAAGAAGGTCCTATTTATGGGGTAGGTTCTAACATGTTTCGATTAGCCGGAAATGTCCTTTTATATGGCGTTGTTTCTGCTTGGTTTTTTGGAATGATTCGATTTTTAATAGGAGGGATAGGATGACTTTTCATTATCACAATGTTTATTTAGAAGATACCGCTACAGTTGCGGGGCCATATGAGAAGAAAGGTCCATTGAGAAATTATTTTGATAAAACTTATGATGATTTTTATTTTGGACAAGATTCTTTTGAAAAAGCAGAAATTAAATCTATGAAAGATTCTTTTGTTTTATTAATGAAAAAATGTGGAATCAAAAAAGAAGATATTGATGTAGTAATTGGAGGAGATTTACTCAATCAAATTGCTGCATCTACGTATGGTTCTTATGGAATTGGGAAAGGGTTTATTGGGATTTATGGAGCTTGTAGTAGTAGTGCTTTGGGAATGCTTTTGGGTGCCAATCTGATTGAAGGTGGATTTGTCAAAAATGCAGCTTGTGTGGTATCGTCTCATAATTTAACGAGTGAGAAGCAATTCCGTTATCCAGTGGAGTATGGAGCACCACGTCCAAATAGTGCCACGTTTACCGCAACAGGATCTGCTTGTTGTTTCTTATCGAATGAAGAAAGTGATATAAAAGTGGAATGTGCTACCTTAGGAAGAATGATAGATTACTCTCAAAATGATCCAAATGATATGGGTCGCGTTATGGCTCCCGCTGCGATTGATACGTTAAAAAGACATTTTGATGAGACAGGAAGAAATCCTAGTGATTATGACTTGATTGTGACAGGAGACTTAGGAATTTATGGAAAAGAGATTGTAAAAGACTATATGAAAGAAGAATACCAAATTGATTTAGAAAAGAACTATGATGATTGTGGTCTTATTCTTTATGATTTATCTTCTCAAAAAGATATACAAGCAGGAGGAAGTGGACCTGTTTGTTCTGCTCTTGTTCTTTATTCTTATTTATGTACTTTATTAGAAAAAAAGAAACTCAAACGAGTTTTATTCTTGGCAACAGGTGCTTTGTTTTCTCCTATTTTGTTATATCAAAAAGAAAATATTTATTCCATTTGTCATGCGATTAGTTTGGAGGCGGTGTAATGTATTTCATTCGTTCATTTCTTTTTTGTGGAACGCTTTGTATGATTTGTCAAATTATATTAGATAATACCAAATTAACTCCTGGTCATATTACATCTATTTTGGTCTCTCTAGGAGCATTTCTTGATACCTTTAGTATTTATGATAAGATTATCAAATTCGTAGGAGGAGGGGCTTTAATTCCTATTACGAGTTTTGGTCATTCGTTAATTCATGGAGCTTTAGCAGAAGCAGAACGTTCTGGATTCATGGGAATCTTTATGGGAATGTTTGACTTAACCGCAACTGGTATTACCGCAGCCATTCTTTTTTCCTTTTTCTTTACTCTGATTTTGAAACCAAGAGATTAAAAAAAGAAAATCACCTAACTCAGCAATGAATTAGGTGAACCCAATTTTTTTGGCAACACTCAACATGCGACATGAAATGTTCCCTTTTTTATTGTATGAAGTTTCCTTCAACATATACATAGTATCATAAAATCTTCTTTTATTGTCGTGATTTAATCTTCCTGTAATTCAATTCGAATGCCTACTACTCCGTATTGATTTTGTTTTTCTTTTGAATAGATTTGATTTAATACTTGTAATAGTTCTTCTTTGGTTTCTTTCTCACTTGCGAATAATGAAATGTCAAATTTTTCTAATAATTTTTGAAACTGATCTTCATAATATAAATCAATAATTTTTGTATTGAAAGATCTTGGGTTTTCACAGTCTTCTTCGAAGAGAATGGTGTCTCCTATTTTTAATTTTTTTCTTTTTTCATCATTTAATCGAACTTCAATTCTTTTGGTTCCTTTTTGCATATAATCAAAATATTTTGTCATTAATTTCATAGTATGTTGATTCATGAAATCATTCCTTTCATTTTTTAATATATCATAAAGTCACTCCATGTTCTTTGATATTTCTAAGATTTGATTATAATCATCATCTTTTGCCATAATATTTTTATGCTCTTCTTTACAAGAAATACATTGATAAAGAATTTTGTATGTATCTTTATATTTTTCAATTCCAATTGGTTTTAATAAACCCTTACAAGTATTTTCTCTATCTCCTGGATAGATATCGACATGTTTGGAATATAGGCAAAAAGGACAATGATCTCTAGAAGTATATCCTAAGGGAGAGACTTCCTTCCCACAGTGTTCACAAATAAAACCTTCATCTTTTTCATAAAATGCCTTCATAATTTCACCTAAGCTTATTATATAATACTTGGGATGATTGTGAAAGAATCTTTTTTATGATATAATTTTAATATCGTTCGGAGTGATATTATGGAGATGGAATTAAAAATTCATGACTTTGAGGGTCCATTGGATTTATTATTACATTTGATTAAAGAATCGAAAATGGATATTATGGATATTGAGATAGAATCCATTACCAAACAATATGTTTCTTTTATTGAACAACAAGAAAGAATGAATTTAGATGTTTCCTCTGAATACTTAGTTTTAGCAGCAGAACTATTAGAAATTAAATCGAAGATGTTACTTCCAAATCACAAAGAAGAAGAAATGGTAGAGGAAGAAGATCCAAGAGAAGATTTGGTAAGACGATTATTAGAATATCAAGCATATCAAGATATTACAAAATTACTACAAGAAAAAGAATCTCTTCGAAAAGAAATCTATACGAAGAGTCCCTCGGATGTTCATATGTATATGGATGAGAATACCGAAATTCATTGTGATGTAACATTAGACGATTTGATTGATGCCTTTCAAAAATACTATCAAAGAAAACTAGAAAGTCGTCCATTAAATACGAAAATCACGATGAAGGAATTAAGTGTTTCGAAACGAAGAATGGAAATTAAGAAATTATTAAAAGAAAAAGGAAAAATTTCTTTCTTTGAATTATTTCCTGTTGTTTCGAAAGAATATATTGTTGTGACGTTTTTAGCGATTTTAGAAATGGCTAAGAATCAAGAATTAAAAATTACACAAAAGTCTACTTTTGATGATATTGTATGTGAGGTGATCTCATGAAAGCTATACTAGAAGGATTATTATTTGTCGTAGGAGAAGATGGTCTTACTTTGAATCAAATTGAAGAAGTATTAGAAGTTTCAGAAGATGAAGCAAAAGCATTGATTATGGATTTAAAGAAAGAGTATGAAGATGAGGAAAGAGGTCTTCGAATCGATTTTTTAGGGAATCGTTTTAAACTAACCACAAAGTTTGAACATAAAGAGTATTATCAAAAATTATTAGAAAATCCAGAAACCAATACGTTATCTCAGGCAGCATTAGAAACTCTTGCGATTATTGCGTATAATGAACCAATCACAAGAGCACAAATTGATGAAATTCGTGGAGTAAGTTCTGTCTTTGTCTTACGAAAATTAGTAGCGAAAGGATTTGTCAAAGAGGGAGGAAGAAGTGAACTTCCTGGAAGACCTATTCTTTATGAAACTACCAATGAGTTTTTAGATTATTTTGGTCTTGCTTCTACAGAGGAACTTCCTCGTATGGAAGAGTTTCTTCCAAAAGAAGAAGTAGAAGAAGATGAAAACTCAGATTTATATACCTCTCGCTATATAGAGGAAGAAAAGTTAGTTTCCTAACTTTTTTTGTTTGCATTCAACTATTTTATGATATAATGGTATTGCACTGCTCCCATGGCGGAATTGGTAGACGCGGCAGACTCAAAATCTGCTTCTAGCGATAGAGTTCCGGTTCAAGTCCGGATGGGAGCACCATAGAGAATAAAGACCTTGTATCGGGTCTTTTTTTTGATTATAATAAAAGTAGAGGTGAGGTTATGCAAAAATCAAATTTATTTTCGAATCAATTACATCAATTTGTGGAACAAAAAGAAAAAGAAGCAGCAGAAAAACAAAAGGATACTCTAACAAGATTGGTAGATGGAGAACCTGTCAATCGAGATCCTTTAACAGAAATTCCAGAACCACAAATGAGATTATATGGTTTTTCAGGAGTGTTTCATAGTGCTTTTTTTGATACCGAAGAAGAGTTACAATTGTGGATTTCTGATCATAGTATTGAATTTGGATCCATTTGCGTTTTAGATTACTTGGGTGATATTGCAGGAAGAGAAGATGTTATGCGCTATACTTACATGAACGGAACGGAAAGAATGATAACTCCTTGTGACATAGATGGATATGGAATTTATAATAAAAAAAGAAGTATTTATTGTGGTA
>CAMNDO010000021.1 GCA_946535455.1 uncultured Caryophanales bacterium | reverse complement strand
AAGAAGCAATTGATTATGCTAGAAAAATAGTATCATCAAACGACACACAAGCAATAGCAGAATACAAAGAATTTATTCAAGAAGTTCAAAATAATTATCTTTCCACAAATTTGGCAGAGCACACAGGCCCTGTTGCAAATACAGAAAGTATGATTGATACAGAATTGATACTTAAAATATTAGGAGGTTCTAATGAATAAAAAAGAATTATTAGAAAAGAAAATTGAAATATTATCTCAATTAAATTTTGAGGAAGATAATATAGAAGAATTATTTCGTTCTATTGAAGAAACAGAGGTAGTAGATAAGGATACACAAAATGAAGAAGTGGAAGAAGGAAAAAAATCTGCAAAAACTTTCGCACCATAAAAAGACTTTATGAAAAGTCTTTTTTTTCTATTTCATCAAAAGTAGGGTCTGTTTCTTTTGGTTCTGTTCCTTTTAAGAAGTACATCAGTTTTTTATTTTTAGTAGGCTCTCTACTATTGGGTTTACCAGAGATAGGTTCTACTAGAACACCTACAACATTCTTCGGTTTTTCATACCAACCATCTTCTTCTTTGATATCTTTTTCCAAAGATTCTACCGTTTGATACCAAATGTTTTGAGAATACTTATAATCACTAGTCGTAAGGGGTTTGTTTTGATCATGTCCGACCCATACGGCACATAAAATGTTTTGATTAAATCCAATATTCCAATTATCACTACTTGTCGTTCCACTTTTTAGTGCATATTTATGTTTCAATTTCGAAGATAAGCTAATCGCGGTAGGATAATTATAATCAATATACATTGGGTCATATGTAGCGGTTAACATATTATTTAAAATATAAACCAAACTAGGGTTTAAAACCATTTCTTCTAAATAGGTTTTCTCATATAAAACATCTCCGTTTCCACTTACAATTTTAGTAATAAAATGAGGGTCTACTTTATATCCTAGATTGGCAAAGGAAGAGTATCCAGAAGCCATATTTAAAATATTAATCTCATTGGTTCCCAAAGGAAGAGAAGCTACACTTTCTAATTCTTCTGGAATTCCCACTCTTTTGGCAACATTAATCAAAGCATCATATCCCAAAAAAGTATGGGTTTTAATCGCATAAATGTTTTCACTATAGGCAATGGCAGTAGCCATGGAAATGGGTTTATTGCCATACTTTTTATTATAGTTAATAGGAGAATATATCTCTCCATTTTCCATAGAAAAGGAAGTTTCTTCGCTAATAAAAGAAGAACTTGAAGTAAATCCATTTTCTAATGCAGCATAATAAAGAAAAGGTTTCATCGTAGAGCCTACTTGTCTTTTCGAAAATATTGCTCGGTTATAACTTGATTCATTGTAATCTCTTCCTCCGACTAATGCCATAACACCTCCTGTTTTTGGATTCATCACAACACTTGCTACTTCTAATAAAGAGTCTTCTGGAAAGGCATTTCGAATATTTTCTTCTAACGTATTTTGTGCTTCAAAATCAAAAGTTGTATAAATCTTTAATCCATTTAATGCACTATAATTATGAGGAATAGAAGGAATTTTTTCCAATTCATTCATCACAGCATCTTGATAATAATGGATACTAGAGAGTGTTTTATCTGTATTTTCGCCAATGATTTCTAATTCCTTCTCATAAGCATCGTCCATTTCTTCTTGCGTAATGATTTCATTTTTCACTAATGTTTTTAATACATACTGTTGTCTTTCTTTCGCATGGTCAAGGTGTGTAATAGGAGAATAATAACTAGGTGCTTTTGGAATTCCAATTAATAAAGAAGCTTCTGCTAGATCTAATTCAGATGCTGATTTTCCAAAATAAAACTGACTAGCACTCTCAATTCCATATTTTCCATGACCATAGTTAATCGTATTTAAATATCCTTCTAAGATTTCATCTTTGCTATAATTGGCTTCTATTCGTAAGGTATACCACATCTCATCCCATTTTCTTTTCCAAGTTTTATCAAAATCTAAAAATAAGTTTTTCGCATATTGTTGGGTAATCGTAGATGCCCCTTGATTCATACTTTTGTTTTTTAAATTTGTAAGAAGAGCTTTCCCAATTCTTAAAAAGTCAAAACCAAAATGCTTATAAAAATGTTTATCCTCTGTATAAATGGTAGAATCGATTACATTTTGACTGATTTTATCTAATTCAATCCATTCACTTCTTTCGCTTCCCTTAAAAAAGATTTCCTCCTTTTGATCATACAAAATAATATTATTGGCACTATTAATTAAAATTTTAGGAGAAAACTTCACATAAAGAAAAGTTCCAATGACAGAAAAAAGAATGAGAAAGCAAAACAGTTTTATCATTTTCTTTAGTATTCTCATAAGCCCCTCCAATCTTTAATAGTATTGATTTGAAAAAAGAAAAATATGTATGAAAAAGAAGAAACTTATGTTATAATCAAAACAATTAATTGGAAGTGGTACCATGAAAAAGTTAAAAGTAACCATTCAAAACAGCGAAGAGATGATTACAAATGAAGTAGAAGCGGTTTCAAAAGACTCAACTTTAACCTATCAAGAAGAAGATAGAAAAGTGACTTGGGATGCAGAAAAAAACATATTACGACGAGAAAATGAGGAGTATGAAATGACCTTTTTCTTTGAAGAAGGAAATATTCATACTGTTTATAAAGAGTATGAAGTAGAGGTAGATATTCCAATCAAAGTAACGAAAAATATTCAAAAAGAAGATTCATTCGAAATCGAATATGAAATAGAAAATGAAAAATTTACATACAGAATCGAGGAGATAAAATGAGTATTATTAAGAACTTAGAAAAAGATTTAAAACAAATCATCCAAAATGCAGGTTATGAAGTGGAAAAACTAGCACTAGAACCATCGAATAGAAGAGATTTGGGAGAATACCAATTAAATGATGCGATGCAGTTAGTGAAAATCTATCATCAAAATCCAAGAGAAATTGCGGAAAAGATTGTGACGGAATTAGAAAAAGATGATCGTTTTGAAAAGATAAATATCGCAGGCCCTGGATTTATTAATTTTAGTTTAAGTGAAAAATATACCTATGATTTCTTAAATCAAATGAATCAAGATATTTTCACAAATATTGATAAGAAGGAACCGAAAAAGATTGTGATTGACTATGGTGGAGCAAATGTTGCCAAGGCACTTCACGTAGGGCATTTGAGAAGTGCTAATATTGGAGAAGCTTTAAAAAGACTTGCGAAATTATTAGGATATGAAGTAATTGGGGATGCACATTTAGGAGACTATGGTAGACCATTAGGATTAGTCATGAAAGAAATCAAAGATCGTTATCCAAATCTTCCTTATTTTGATGAAAATTATGAAGGAGATTATAGCGAAGTGGATTTTGAAATCACCAATGAAGATTTAGAAGAAATTTATCCACTTGCTTCGAATAAATCCAAAGAAGATGAAGCATACTTAGAAGAAGCAAGAGTCATCACAACCAAATTCCAAGATGGAGAAAAAGGATACTATGAATTATGGAAAAAAATCGTAGATGTTTCCAAAGCAGAAATTAAAAAAATCTATGATAAATTAAATGTTTCCTTTGAAATTTGGAATGGAGAAAGTGATGAAATGGCTTACTTTGATCCATTAATTCAAATGTATGAAGAAAAAGGATTATTAGTAGAAAGTGAAGGAGCAAAAGTCATTGAAGTAGCAAAAGAAGATGATACCTATACCGTTCCTCCTTTATTAATGATCAAAAGCAATGGATCAAAATCTTATGATTCCACTGACTTAGCAGCTATCTTAGAAAGAAAAGAAAACTTTAATCCGGATGAAATCTGGTATGTCGTAGATGGAAGACAATCCCTTCATTTTGAACAAGTATTCCGTGCGGCAAGATTAATTGATTTAATCGATGAAGATGTTGTTTTAGAACATATTGGTTTTGGAACTATGAATGGAAAAGATGGAAAACCATTTAAAACAAGAGATGGTGGAGTCATGTCATTAGAATCCTTAATGGAATTAGTCAACCAAGAAACTTTGAAAAGAATTAATAATGATTCTGTTCCAGAAGAAGAAAAAGAAGAAATTTCAAAAATTGTAGGAATGGCAGCACTAAAATACGCAGATTTCTTACCATTTAGAAATACAGACTATATTTTTGAAGTAGAAAAATTCGCTGATTTAGAAGGAAAAACAGGACCATATTTATTATATTCAACCATTCGTATGAAATCTTTATTAAACAAAGCTGGCGAAACCACATCTCAAGAAATTACCAAATTCAAAGGAGAAAATGAAAAAAATATTGCTTTAACATTATTAGATTTACCAATGGTATTAAGTCGTTCTTTAGAAAGTAAAAGTCTAAATGAAATTGCAGAATACTTATACAAATTAACATCTCAATATAACAGTTTTTATGCAGAAAATAAGATTATTACAGAAGAAGATACTGCTTTAAGAGATTCTTGGATCCTTTTAACGAACCTTGTATATCAAGTAAATACAATGTTATTAGATGTTTTAGGAATAAAAGTACCAAATAAAATGTAAAAAATTGTTGATTATGGAAAAGATATATGTTATAAAAATAATTGTACTTTAAAGACCACACAAAAATGGCCTAAAAGCATATAAATGTTTAGGAGGAATATATATGGCTATCAAATCCATGAAAAAAGAAGAACTAGAATTATTATCCAATAAAGATATCGCCTATATGATTCTAGAAGAAAGTAAAAGAAAATTAAATACAGCAGATTTATTTAAAAAGATTATGAAACTATTAGGATTACCAGATAGTGTATTTGAAAATAAGATTGCTGATTTCTATACTTCATTATCTACGGATAAAAGATTCATTTTATTAGAAAATGGAAAATGGGATCTAAGAATCAACCATACATCAGATAAGATTGTAAAAGTGAGTGAAGAAGATGACGATGATGAAGAGGAAGATTCTGAAGAAGTAGAAGAAAAAGAAGAAGAAATTGAAGAAGACAGCTATGATGATAAAGATGATGAGGATTTTGATGAAGATACCAATGAAGAACTAAAAGATTTAGTGATCATTGATGAAGATGAATTAGAACTAGAAGAATAATCTAGTTTTTTTCATCATAAAGATATGCTATAATAGGTAGGAATGAAAGCGGTGAGTTTATGATAGAGAGATTAGAAGCAACTTTGCAAAAATATAATGAATTACAAGAAGAGTTGACCAAACCGGACGTACTAAGTGATATGAAAAAAACAAAGACTTATTCCAAGGAGCTAGCAAGCTTAGAAGAAGTTGTAACATGTTATAAAAGATATAAGAAGGTATTAGAAGACATAGAAAGTGCAAAAGAAATGTTACAAGATAAAGAACTAGAAGAAATGGCAAAAGAGGAATTAAGTACGTTAGAAGAAGAAAAAGAAAAACTAGATGGAGAATTAGAAGTTTTATTAATTCCAAAAGATGAGAATGATGATAAGAACGTTATTATGGAAATTCGAGGAGCAGCTGGTGGAGATGAAGCAAATATCTTTGCAGGAGATTTATTCCGTATGTACACGAGATATGCAGAAAAGAAAGGTTTTACCTACCAAGTGTATAACTCTGTAGAAGGAACTGCTGGAGGATATAGTCAAATTGAGTTCATGATCAAAGGACAAGGAGCTTATTCCTTATTAAAATATGAAAGTGGATCTCATAGAGTACAAAGAGTTCCTGTGACAGAATCCAATGGAAGACTTCAAACTTCTACAGCGACGGTACTAGTTATGCCAGAAGCAGATGATGATATTGAAATTGAAATCAATCCAAATGATTTAAGAGTGGATATTTATCGTTCTAGTGGAAATGGTGGACAAGGAGTCAATACAACCGATTCTGCTGTAAGAATTACCCATTTACCTACTGGAGTAGTGGTAACTTGTCAAAATGAAAGAAGTCAAATTCAAAATCGAGAACAAGCGATGAAAGTGTTAAAATCAAGACTTTATGAATTGCAAGAACAAGAAAAAGCAGAAAAAGAAGGAAACGAAAGAAGAAGTAAAATTGGAACAGGGGACCGTGCAGAAAAGATTCGTACCTATAACTATCCACAAAATCGTGTAACCGATCATCGAATTGGATTTACTACGAATAGCCTAGATCGTGTGATGGATGGAGCATTAGATGATGTGATTGATGCCTTAATCCAAGAAGATCAAAAGAGAATGCTTAGAGGAGAAAGCGAATAAGAATGGCTACGGTAGAAGAGTTATTAGTATTTGGAAAAAGTCATTGTCATTCGGCACATGCCAAAATTCTCTTAGGAAATGTTTTGAAAAAGAATCCATTAGAGTTATTAACATGCTTAGAAGAAGTAGTACCATCTGATTTAGAAGAACTCTATCAAAAAGAAGTACTAGCCCTACAAGAAGGAAAACCAATCCAATATGTTATGGGAGAAGTTAATTTTCATGGAATTCCCTTTTTTGTAGATGAAAGAGTACTAATTCCAAGATTTGAAACAGAAGACTTAGTAGAGAAGACCATTCTGTATGTACAAAAGTACTTTCAAGAACCGATTGATATTTTAGATTTATGTACCGGAAGTGGAGTGATTGGTCTCACTCTTGAAAAAAAACTTTCCACAAAAACTGTGGATTTATCAGATATTTCAGAAGATGCCTTAGAAGTAGCCAAAAAGAACAAAGAAAGATTAAACTCCAAAGCAAATCTCATTTTCAGTAACTACTTTCAAAACATTCAAAAGAAGTATGATTTGATTATTAGTAATCCACCTTATATCGCAATAAATGAGAAGATAGAACAAATTGTAAAAGATAACGAACCAGAAATAGCTTTATATGCGGGAGAAGAAGGTTTAGATAGTTACCAAGAAATCTTAAAGAATATACAACCTTATATGAAAGAGAAATGCATCATTGCTTTTGAGATAGGAGCCAATCAAAAAGATAAAATCATAAATCTAGTAAAACAGCATCTTCCCAATACAAAAATAGAAACCCACCAAGATTTATCTGGAAGAGATCGAATGTTATTTATTTTTCAAAATTTAGAATAAAAAAAGAAAAAAAGTCTCACAAAGAAAATAGGTGAGATTTTTTTATGAAAAAACTAATTATTGTTATCGCAGGAATTCTATTTTTCTTTTCTTGGAATAAACATCAAAAAATTATCATTCCAAGAGAATCCATACGTTTTCGTGTCATTGCTTCCTCCAATGAAGAAAAAGATCAAAGGATTAAGAAAGAAGTGGTGAATCGATTAAAACCTACTTTGATGATGCTTCCTACTCAAAATGTAGAGGATACAAGAAACTATATTCAAAAAGAATTACCTAAATTAGAAACCATAGTAGAAGAAGTCGTAGAAGAAAGACCTTATACCATTCGCTATGGAAAGAATTATTTTCCTAGAAAAGAGTATCAAAATGTAATTTATGAAGAAGGAGAATATGAATCTTTGGTGATTACTTTAGGAAAAGGCGAAGGAGATAACTTTTGGTGTGTATTATTTCCTCCTATTTGTTTCTTAGAAGAAGAGGAAGACGTAGAATATCATTCCTTTCTAAAAGACATGATTCAAAAGTATTTTTCTTAAGAGAAAAGAATAAGATATATAAGGTGAATGTATGATAACGACCCTTATATATTTTTTTATGGGAATTGGTCTTAGTATGGATACTTTTTCTGTATCTTTATCCTTAGGAACTCTTTCCCTTTCTCAAAAAGAAAAAAATGTATTATCCATTACAGTAGGAATCTTTCATTTTATCATGCCTCTTTTGGGAAACGTTATAGGAAATCAGATCTATCAACCTTTCTTTCCTTATACCAAGTATCTCGCAGCTTTCCTTTTCTTTTTCTTATCCTGTGAGATGATGTTTTCCAAAAAGAAAACAGAAAACTATTTTTCTTCTTCCCTCCTAACATTCCTAGGAATTGCTTTTACCGTTAGTATGGATAGTTTCACAGTAGGAGTTTTATTAGGAATGGAGAAAAGTAGTATGATAATTCCTTGTATTCTCTTTTCTACATTAAGTTTTTTATTCACAGAGTTTGGATTATGGATGGGAAAAGAATTAAAAAAGCATTATGAATCCAAAGCAGAAAAGCTAGGAAGTATCTTGTTATTTTTGATTGGTTTAAAGTATCTTTTATGGGGATGAT
>CAMNDO010000020.1 GCA_946535455.1 uncultured Caryophanales bacterium | reverse complement strand
TCAGAATCTATTCATATTTTAGGATATTATGCTTCTCTTATGAAAAAAGAAGAAAAAGAAAATTTATTAAGAGACTATGAACTGTTGTTACAAGGATTGGCTTCTGATGTAGATGAAAATTATCATAAAATCTATTTTTTGTATCAAGCGGTTTTACTATTAAGAGCTTCTTTGACAGGGGATAGAGAAGGATATAGTGACTATTACTTGTCATCTCATCATAAAAAAGAATATGTAAAAAGTTTATTTGCATGAAATGGAAGGTGAAATTATGGATAAAAAGAATTTAAAATCTTACTTGTTAAATGAAATACCTATTTTTTATTCGGAAAAGGATGTTTATGAGCGATGCGGACATACAAAAAATAACTATCGCACAGCGATGGTGTTTAAAGAAGAATTTCATGTAATGCCAGATGGGGTTTCTATTCCGATTATTCAATATCCTCATTCTTGGGACGGACTTAGGACAAAACTAGTTTTAAAAACTTTTAAAGGATATATTCCTGTGGAAGATATTCAATCATGGGATGATATTTTTAATGAAAAACATTATTTAAAGGATGATACGGAATGGATCTATCCTTATGAAGCAGGAAGAAATCAAAACTATGATATTCAACTACAAAGATTTATAAAAAGAGTTGGAAAGCATTGGAAAGGGTCTTCTTATGAATCTACAACTTTAAAAAAATCAATAAAATAAAAAAGAATGAAAGTATTCTTTTTTTCTTTTGTCCTAAAAATCTTTTATGTTATAATGAATATAGTAGAGGGTGTTAGGATGAAGAATATGTTAGAGATGATCGAATTTCAAATTACTACGATAGAAGAAAAGGAAAATAGTACTCTATATCGTATTCAAATTAAAGTACCTATGGAAATGGGTTGGATTGAAAGAATGAAGTGGATTTGTGAAGATAATGAAAGAAGATTTGCTTATCCACTTTCTCATACCGAAAATGATGATGTTTTTGCGTGTTTTGAAGGAGAAGTGGAATTATCTACCAAAGCATTATATCATCATTATTTTTCTTTTGAGGCCAATGGAGAATTTATTTATTTTAAAAAACGAAACCAAGAAAAAACACATGAAATTACCAAAGAAGAAATGTGGAAAATGAGTAGTGGATTTTCGGTTCCTTCATGGGCAAAAGGGAAGATCATGTATCATATTTTTGTCGATCGTTTTTGTAAAGGAGAAAACTATGCATTAAAGCCAATGCCAAATCGGGAAATCTATTCTTCTTGGGATGATGAAATGCGAGTAGGTCCAGATACCGATGGAAATTGGAATGTAGACTTTTATGGGGGAAATTTAAAAGGGATTTATCAAAAACTAGATTATATTCAATCTCTTGGTGTGAGTATTTTATACTTAAGTCCTGTTGTATGGTCTCAGTCTAATCATCGATATGATACATCTGACTATGAAACAGTGGATCCTTATGCAGGAACCAATCAAGATTTAAAGAATCTATGTGATGCTGCTCATCAAAAAGGAATGAGAGTGATTTTAGATGCGGTATTTAATCATACCGGTAATGATAGTAAGTATTTTAATGAATATGAACACTTTGATGAATTAGGGGCATTCCAAAGTCAAGAATCGAAGTATTATTCTTTCTTTCGAAAATACATTTCCAATAACCAAACATTCTTTGATTATTGGTGGGGTATGCCGAATTTACCAGTTTGTGATGGCTCTTCGAAAGATTGGCAAGATTATATTTATGGAGAGGGAGGAATCATTGATTTATGGTTTTCTCTTGGGATTGATGGTCTACGACTAGATGTCGCAGATGAATTAAGTGATGAATTTATTGAAGGAATTCATAGAGCTGTGAAGAGAAATAAAGAAGATGGATTTATTCTAGGAGAAGTATGGAAAAATCCAATGCGAATGAATCGTAGTTATTTGGAAAGTGGAAAAGGAATGCATTCTGTGATGAATTATCCTTTGATGGATGCTTTATTTCGATACTTTAAATATAAAGATGTTCCAAAACTTTCCGAAGTCATTCGTAACTTTCAAAGAGAGTATCCCGTTCAAACCATTCATTCTTTGATGAACTTTACATCGACTCATGATATGACAAGAGTCATTAATTTATTAGGAACCAAACATTTTTCTTTTACGACGGAATGGGCTTGGGATCTGCATCAAGATTTAGAATGGCAAAAAAATACAACTCTTTCCGAAGAAGAGTATCAACGAGGAAAAGAAGTGTATAAAACATTAGTCGCTGCTTTAACATTTTTTCCAGGAAATTTATCCATCTTTTATGGAGATGAAGTAGGAGTACAAGGTTTTGGAAATCTTTGTAATCGAAAACCTTATCCATGGGGAAAAGAAGATTTAGAACTACTTTTGTTTTTTCAAAAAATGGGTTATCTTCGAAAAATGGAACCTTTCTTAGAAACAGCAGATTTTCAATTACTGGATATCAATACAGAATATATGATGTTTTTAAGAAAAAATAGAAAAGAAGAAGCATTAATGGTATTTAATCGATCTTCTCATGATGTATCCATTACATTACCATCTACTTATCAAAATGCAAAACCATTATTGATATTGAAAGATTCTACAAAAGAGTATTTGCCATCGCATGGAGCATTGGTATTAAAAAAGTAAAGAAGAGTAAAATCTTCTTTTTTTTCGTATTTTCTTTTTTTGATTTTGATATAATAGAAGTGGTGATACTATGAATACAGTTTTACATGTGAATGAAAGTTTGTTTTTAGAAAATGTAGAGAAAATCCAAAAATATATTGGAAATAAAAAAATAATGCCTGTTGTGAAAGCACATGGGTATGGTACTTATATTCATCAAAGAATAGAACTGTTAAATTTATTTTCGATTGTTGCGGTAGCCAATGTCAAAGAAGCATTAGAAATTCGAAAATTAGGATATGAGAAAGATATCTTTGTTTTAAATCAACCATTGATAGAAGATCTGGAAATAATATCCAAAGAAAATATTGTGATTGGATTAAGTGAAATTGAATTTTTAAAGAAAGTAAATTTCCCAATTCGTGTTCATATTGAATTAGAAACGGGTATGAATCGTACGGGAGTAAAACTGAAAAATTTAAATTCGTTTATCGAAGAAGTAAAACAAAATACGAACATTACAGTAGAAGGATGTTATACGCATTTTTCTAGTGCTGATTTTGATCCAGAATATACCAAAAAGCAAATTTCTTTCTTTGAAGAAGGAGTATCTATCTTACAAAAATATTTTTCATTAAAATACATTCATTCTAGTGCTTCATCGGGATTGCATTATATCGATGATGTATCAAACTATGTCCGTCCGGGAATATTGCTATATGGTCATCAACCTTCTTCTTCTTTTGTGGATGTAGATGTGAAACCCATTACCACTTTCCAAACAAAAATCGTATCCATAAAAGAAGTACAAAAAGGAGAAGCCATTAGTTATGGGCAAACGTTTATCGCGGAAGATACGATGAAAATTGCGACGATTTCTGTGGGATATGGAGATGGTTATTCGAGAGGATTATCGAATAAAGGATTTGTCTTGATTGATGGAAAAAAATGTCCCATTGTAGGAAGAATTTGCATGGATAGTTGCATGGTAGATGTGACTGGATTGGATGTTTATGTGGGAGAAGATGTTCTTCTTTGGGATAATCTTCAAATATCAGTAGAAGAGATTGCAAATACGTTAGATACGATTTCTTATGAAGTATTGTGTGGTATTTCTTCTAGAGTCGAAAGAAAGTTTTTCAAATAGTTTTTCTTATGATACAATAGAAAAGAAGAGTGTGATGGTATGAAGTACGTATTTTTAATCAATTCTTTTAGTGTGAAAGAAAGATTTCCAATCATTTGTGAAGCAATTGAAAAAGTCTGCGAGGAAGAAAAAATTCCTTATACCATTGAGGTCAACAGTGAGAAAGTTTCTACCGAAGAGATTGTGAAAAAATACAAAAAACAAAAAGTGATTTTTATGCCGGTTGGAGGAGATGGAACACTCAATCGTGTATTAAATGAAATGGTAGGTACTAAAAATGTATTAGGGTATATTCCTTTTGGTACTGGGAATGACTTTCATCGTTACAATGAAGAAATTCATCGAAAAGGAAAAGAAAAAATTGATTTAATTAAAATGAATGATCGTTATTTTATCAATGTCGCTTGTTTTGGAATTGATGCGGATATTGGAAATGAATCGGATATTATTCATCATCAGTGGATTCCTAAAAAACAACGATATAATATGTCGATTTTATATCATTTTTTAAAATATCATACGAGAAAGATGAAAGTCTCTTATGATGGTGAAACCGTAGAAGATGATTATACGACTGTTGTTTTATGTAATGGAAGATACTATGGAGGAGGATATAAAGTAGGATCTATGAGTTCTGATACCGATGGGGTGTTAGATGTTTATTTGGTTTCTAAAATGAGTAAACTCCATATGGCAAGTCTAATTTTAGGAATGAAGAATGCGAAACATGAAAAGTCTCCAAAAGTAAAAAAAATTCATACGAAAAAGCTTCGAATCGAATCTGAAAAAATGATTTCTTGTAACATGGATGGAGAAGCCTATACTGCCAAAGTTTTCGATATTGAATTGATTCCTAAGGGAGTGGAGATTTATCATGATTCCAAAATCATACAAAAAGTATTACAATATAAATCAGGGGGAAGATAATTATGGCAAAATTATATTTTCGTTATGGACCTATGAATTGTGGGAAGAGTACGACTTTGATGCAAGTGGCTCATAACTATGAAGAAAATCATCAAAAAGTAGTGGTAATCAAATCCAGTATAGATACCAAAGCAAATGATCAATTAGAATCTCGTATTGGAATTAAGAGAAAGGTAGACATTTTATTAGCTCCAGAAGACTCTTTGGAAAAATATTATGATGAGTGGAATGAAAATGTTTCTTGTGTCTTAGTGGATGAAGCGCAATTCTTAAAACCAAAACAAATCGAGGAATTATGGATTGCTTCGAAAATGTTAGATATCCCAGTCATTTGTTATGGACTCAAAACAAACTTTTTATCCGAAATGTTTGAAGGAAGTAAAAGATTAATGGAACTTGCGGATACATTAGAAGAATTAGTAACGATTTGCTCTTGCGGAAAAAAAGCAAAGTTTAATGCAAGATTTGTGAATGATATATTTCAAACAGAGGGAGAATCTGTTGTGATTGATGGAGAACAAGAAAATACAGAATATCGTCCACTATGTGGGAAATGTTATTTAAAAAGAAAAATGGAAAGGAATGGATAATATGAAAAAAGGTGTTATATTAAGTGTTTTATTAACAATTTTATTAGGAGGAGTGATTTATTATTTTACTTTTCCTAGTATCAATATTACGAATATGGGATTTTGGATGTATGTGATATCCTTAATATTCTTCTTTGGGGTTTTTCATACTATTTTTACATTAAAAGTAAAAGTGGAAGATTTATTAAGAGGAAGAAAGAGTAGAATTCCGATTGAGAATTATAAAGTGATGTTAGTAATTCCTGTTGTGTTTGTAGGAATTTTGGTTGTGAATTTTTGTTTGTCTCCATTGTTTCATTCGAATGATTACTATCGTCGTATAACCGTAGATGAGTCTGGAAGTTTCATGGAAGATATGAAAGAAGTCGATTTTAATAAATTACCATTATTGGATCGTGATTCTACTTTGAAAATCGGGGATCGTACCATGGGACAAATGAGTGAATTGGTATCTCAATTTGATGTGAGTGATCAATACACACAAATTAATTATCAAGATGAGATTCTTCGTGTGACGCCATTAGAATACAGTGGATTTATCAAATGGATTATGAACCGAAAAGAAGGAGTAAAGGCCTATGTTACAGTAGATTCTACTACGGGGTCTGCCAATTTAGTAAAGATGGATAAGGGAATGAAATATATGCCATCTGGCTATTTTGGAGAAAACCTATATCGTAAAATTCAAATGAGTTATCCAACTAAAAATATTGGAAGTGTTAATTTTGAAATTGATAATGAAGGAAACCCATATTGGATTGCAAGCGTCATTCGTTATGTAGGAGTAGGGCTTCGTAGAGAAGTATCTGGGGTGATTATTTTAGATCCCATCACTGGAAAAACAAAATATTATAATGTCAAAGATGTTCCAACTTGGGTAGATCATGTTTATGAAGCAGATTTAGTATTAGAACAAGTAGCAGACTGGGGAAAATATGAAAAAGGATTTTGGAATTCGCTTATTGGACAAAAAGGAGTAGTGGCTACAACTACAGGATATAATTATTTAGCGCAAGATGATGATGTATATCTTTATACAGGAATTACTTCTGTTATTAATGATGAATCAAACATTGGATTTATTTTAAGCAATATGAGAACCAAAGAAACCAAGTATTATGCAGTAGCAGGGGCAGAAGAATATTCCGCAATGGATTCTGCAGAAGGACAAGTACAACAAATGAATTATACTTCTACATTCCCATTATTAATTAATTTAAGTGGAAGACCAACATACTTAGTTTCCCTAAAAGATAATGCAGGTCTTGTCAAAATGTATGGATTTGTCGATGTTGTCGATTATCAAAAAGTAGTAGTAGAAGATAGTTCCAAAGGAATTCAAAATGCTGCGGAAGTATATTTGAGTAAATTTGGAGAGGAACAAAATTCAGAAGGAAATCATCAAAAAGAAATTACGATTCGTAATCTTCGTAGTGCGATTGTAGATGGAAATACTTATTATTACTTTGAAGATGGAGATGGACAAAAATATAAAGTATCGATTAAAGTGAATAAGAATGAAATTCCATTCTTAAATAATGGAGATACCATTACTGTTTCTTATCATAAAGAAGAAAATGTAATTACCGTTTCCAAAATAATTATGAATTAAAAAAAGAAAATCAATTGTCAAGTTATGTCAATTGGTTCTTTTTCCCTAAGAGGAAATCATAAGATATGATACAATAGAAGCCAAGGAGCGATATTATGATTCAATTAAAAAATGTTTCAAAATTTTATTACCAAAAAGGAATGATTGCGACAGGATTTACGAAAGTAAATTTAACATTTCGTATTGGAGAATTTGTTGCGATCACAGGAGAAAGTGGATCTGGAAAAAGTACGTTATTAAATGTCATTTCTGGATTAGATTCTTATGAAGAAGGAGAAATGTTCGTCGACGGATTAGAGACGAGTCATTACTTAGAAAAAGATTGGGAAGAATATCGAAGAAAAAATATTGGTAATATTTATCAAAGTTTTAATTTGATTAATAGTTATACCGTATATCAAAATGTAGAACTTGTTTTATCGTTAAATGGTATGAAGAGAAAAGAAAGAAAGATGCGTGTTTTAGAACTATTAAAACAGGTAGATTTATTTCGTTATAAAAATACAAAAGTATCGAAATTATCTGGTGGACAAAAACAACGTGTTGCCATTGCTCGTGCGTTAGCAAAAGAAACACCTGTCATTATAGCAGATGAGCCAACAGGAAACTTAGATAAAAGAAGTGCTGCTAGTATCATCGAATTACTACGAGAAATTGCGAAAGATAAACTGGTCATTATTGTAACGCATAACTATGATCAAGTAAGTCCTTATGTAACACGTAAAATTACGATGCATGATGGTAGAGTGATTGAAGATTTGAAAATCAAACCTGTTGAGAAAGAACAAAAACGAGAAGAAGCGACATATAAAAATTTATCTTTATTGGAAAAGTTTCACTTATCATGGAGAAATACGTTTAATGTGATTCCTAAGTTTATTTTATTATTCTTAGTCTATGCTTTTATTGTAGCTTCTTTAATGGGAGAATACTCTTTCTTTAAACAAGGGGAATATGAAGCTGCAAAAGCAGGATTTAACTATGTATTTCAAGATACCAATGATAAAAGAATCATCTTAAATAAAAAAGATAAAACAATATTTACAAAAGAAGAACTTTCTTCTTTGAAAGAAAATAAAAAAGTGAATTATATTATTGAAAATGATGCCATTACAGATAAAAATGTCTCTTTTTCCAATAAAGAGGAAGATGTTTGGTTAAATGGTTCTCTTCATTCGATTGAAAGAATTGACCATGTCGATGTTGGTAGAATGCCGGAAACTAGTCATGAAATTGTAGTGGAAGGAAGAGAAGATGATTACCAATTAAAATACTTAGAAAAGAAGATATTGGATCAAACATATTACTATTCTGGAAACCATAATTATCAAAAGAAAGAGTATAAAGTGGTAGGAATTGTCTATAAAGATCCGGATGCAGTGGAAATTACATTTGCAGAGTATCGCTTTTATGCAGGAGAA
>CAMNDO010000019.1 GCA_946535455.1 uncultured Caryophanales bacterium | reverse complement strand
AATGTAAATATTAAACAGTAATCAAAAGAAAGGATGTAATATCCTTTTTTATTGAAAAATTCAAAAGAGGAACATTGATTCCTCTTTATTTTTGATATATAATAAGGTTGTTTGAGGTGGAATATGATCACGATTAAAAGCGAAAGAGAAATTGAATTAATGAGAGAAGCTGGAAAACTAGTTTCTTTGATGCATCAATTTATTAGACCATATATTAAAGAAGGAATTACGACAAAAGAATTAGATCAATTATGTGAAGAATTTATTCTTTCCCATGGTGGTGTTCCATCGTGTAAAGGGTATGAAGGATTTCCTTGCGCACTTTGTACGAGTGTCAATGAAGAAGTTGTACATGGAATCCCTTCTGATCGCGCATTAAAAAATGGAGATATTATTACCATTGATGTTGTGATTGGATATAAAGGATACCAAGGAGATGCTGCGTGGACTTATGCAGTAGGTGAAGTGACAGAAGAAGATTCTTACTTGATGGAACATACAGAAAAAGCTTTATATGAAGGTTTAAAAATGATAAAGCCAGGAAATCGTATTGGTGATATTTCTCACGCAATTGAGGAATATGCAACAGAACATCACTTGGGAATTGTAAGAGAATTGTGTGGACATGGAATTGGAAAAGAAATGCATGAAGATCCAGAAGTATTAAATTATGGCCCTCCTAACACAGGAGCTAGATTAAAACCAGGGATGGTGATTTGTGTAGAACCAATGTTAACATTTGGAAAAAGATTTGTTAACTTATTAGAAGATGATTGGACAGTTGTCACAACAGATGGTTCTAAAGCTGCCCATTATGAACATACAATACTCATTACAGAAGATGGATATGAGATTTTAACTCCACAGCTTGATTAACGTAAAACAAGAAAAGTTTTGCGTTTTTTTCTTAATGTTTTTGAAAGTTCGTTGTAAAATATGATTAGGTGATACTATGAAGAAAAGTATAATTTTTTTAATCAATGGATTAGGAATTGAAAAACCAGGTAGTTATAGTATTTCTATTGATCAATGTATGCCGAAATTATCAAGAATCAAAGAAACTTCTTATTATACATCGGCTATTATTAATTCATTAGAATATCGAAGTGCCTATGAGCAATTTTATTTAGGAGATACCTATCAAAAAGAAATTAATTATATTAAAGATTATATTATCAATGAAAATTTAAAAGAAAATCCTACGTATCAAAGTTTTTTAAATTCTATTTCAAAAGAACAGAAAAAAATACATGTTTTTTTAGAACCAAATAATGAAAAAGTAGTGAATTTGATTAATGATTTCATCTCTACACTGCCATTAGATAATCATAAAGAAGTATTTTTACATTTATTATTAACACAACAGACCGTAAATGAATACCATAAACTTATTCAAATCATTAATTATATCAAATATCATATTAATTCTCATATTACGGTAGGATTTATCATTGGAAAAGAATTATATTCAGAAGAGATGAGCAAAGAAGAATTAGATGTCAGTAAAAAACTACTATTTTATTGTTCTGCAGAAAGATGGTCTGAGACCGAAAAAAAACTATTATCCTTACAAGAAAATAATATTCGTCCTTGTGTAGCACCTGGTTTTTGTGCTTTAAATACTTGTAATATTGAAAATGGAGATACAATTTTATTCTTTAATACCAAACAAACGACTTATGATAAATTTTTAAAAGCGATTTTTCAAAATGCAGAAAGCGTTTTTGAAGGACAAGAAGTGGATTTACCAATTTATTCCATGATTCAATTAGATACTACATATTCCATTCCTTGCTTTTCAAACAATATCGTTTATGATGATAGTCTTGCGAAATGGATGGAAAAAGCAAATAAAAAAGCATTGATTATTGCGGAAGAAAAGAATTTAAAACTCATTCACTTTCTCGCAAATGGATTAAATTATATCACAAATCCCAATATTCAATTTATGAAATCAGATCAAAACTACTTATCCTCTCCGGAAAACATTTCCAATATTATCGACAAAAGTCCATATGATTTAATTATATTCGATTATCATATGGATGTATCCAAAACCATCAATGATTTAAAAGAACAATTAGGAAGTATTGATCAAGTTTTAGGATTGGTAGGAGATGTTTGTATGAATAAACATTCCTTATTTATTACTTCATTATATGGTTTAAAGAAAACATTACCACTTGCTGATTATAATGCAGAAATGGTTACGATTGATTATGAAATGCAAATTCCTATTTTCTTCTTTGATTATACATATCCAAGAAGTAAATATGCCTTATTTCCAGGAGAGACACACGATATTTTAGGTAGTGCTATTTGTTGTATTTGGCCAAACACAGAAATATACAACCTAGTAAGAGAAAAAGGAATTGTAAACAATTTATTAAAGGCATTTAAAAAACAATAGAATCTATTGTTTTTTTTGTATAATTTCTTTTCATATTTGGAATAGTTTGTTATAATAGGAATAGAATAAGAGGGATGAATATGAGAGTCATCAAAAAAGGAATAGGAACCATCATTTTATTGGTATTTTTGATTGGATTTTTCACTGCAGGAATTGATTATTTTCGATATAAAAATGGGAAAATTCCTATTTTTCAAATCACTTCCTATCACCAAAAAGAAAGAAAACAAACCTATCAAGGAATTTTATACCAAGCAGAAAGAACCATTACCGTAAGTACCAACGAAGTGATTTCAGAATCAAAAAATCATAAATTTCAATTGATTTTGATTTCATTACCAATTTCTTTTCCAAAGATAGAAACTAGTGTGAATCAACTAGAAGTAAAAGAAAACAGCGTTTGTAATCAAGAGCCTACTTTATATATCGAAAAAGAAAATCAAAAAATTTATGGTTATTGTACTAGTCAAATTACAACAAATTTTGACAAGAAAACAATGGAGTTAAAAGAGTATTTAAATACTCATACAATGGAAGAATTAAAAAACAAAATTGATTATGTAGGATTATTTTCTGATGGAGAAACAATGATGTTTACTTCATCTGATACAAAGATGTATGTATGTCCAAATAATACCATTATTATTGGAGGCAAAAAATTAACATTTCAAAAAGAAATGTGTTTATCATAAAAGATTTGGAGAAATCTAAATCTTTTATTATCGAAAGGAGCCTTTATGTTAGAACTAAAAAAAATTACCAAAACATATCGAACGGAAGGATTTACGCAAAAAGCATTGGATCAAGTTTCCGTTTCATTTCGTCATTCTGAATTTACATCCATTTTAGGACCAAGTGGATCTGGAAAAACAACACTTTTAAATATCATTGGTGGACTAGATCAATATGATTCTGGAAATTTAATTATCAATGGAATGGAAACAAAAAAGTATAATGATAGAGATTGGGATACTTATCGAAATCATAGAGTAGGGTTTGTTTTTCAAAATTATAATTTGATTTCACATCAAAGTGTTTTGGCAAATGTAGAACTTGCACTTACCTTATCGGGAATTTCGAAAAAAGAAAGAATTCGAAGAGCCAAACAAGTATTAACAAGAGTAGGATTAAAAGATCATATCAAGAAAAAACCATCTCAATTATCTGGTGGGCAGATGCAGCGAGTTGCGATCGCAAGAGCCTTAATCAATGATCCTGATATTTTACTGGCAGATGAACCTACTGGAGCATTAGATACGACAACTTCCAAACAAGTAATGGAATTATTAAAAGAAATTTCAGAAGAAAAATTAGTGATTATGGTAACGCATAATCCAGAACTTGCGAAAGAGTATTCGACTCGTATTATTCGTCTACAAGATGGAAAAATTACCGATGATTCCAATCCTTACGAAAATAAAGGAATGGAAGAAGAAAAGAAAGGAAAAAGTAAAAAGACTTCTATGAGTTTTTTGACTGCTTTTTCACTTTCCTTAAATAACTTAATGACAAAGAAAGGAAGAACCTTTTTAACGGCTTTCGCAGGAAGTATTGGTATTATAGGAATTGCTTTAATTATGTCCTTATCACACGGAATCAATTTATTTATTGCTCGTACTGAGGAAGAAACATTAAGTTCCTATCCTTTAGTGATTGATAAAGAGTCTGTTGATATGTCTACGATGTTAAAAACATTATCCGGTAACTATGAGAAAAAAGAATATGATGATGATAGAATTCATGCGACGAATATTATGGGAGATATGTTTGAGACTCTTTCAAAAGAAGTAAAACGAAATGACATGGTAAGCTTTAAAAAATACTTAGATGAGAACAAAAAAATCAAAAAATATACATCAGATATTAAATATAATTACAACGTTACCTTAAATTTATATAAAAATGATCTATCCAAAATCACTCGTGTAAACCCTACAACAGTATTAGATGCTTTAGGGATGGGTACAGAGGGAATATCGAGTGTATATAATACGATGATGTCAACCAACGATGTATTTTTTGAAATGATTGATAATGAAAAACTCAACAAACAACAATATGAATTAATCGCAGGAAGATGGCCTGAAAAGTATAATGAAATGGTTTTAACAGTAGGAGAAAATAACACAATATCAGATTATACGCTATATAGTATTGGATTATTAGATCAAGCAGAATTAAAAGAAAAATTCCAGGCAATGACAAGCGGTAAAGAAGTTTCTTTTGAAGAGACTAGTTATGAAATAGAAGATTTATTAAATTTAAAATTCAAACTATTACTAAATACGGATTATTATGTATATGAAAATGGTATTTGGATCAATAAAAAAGATGATGAATCTTTTATGAAGAAAAAGATAGAAGAAGCAGAAGAAGTAACCATTGTAGGAATTAACAAAATGAGTGAAGATAGCATAGGAAATGCTTCTACATATGGAATTGTGGGATATCGTAGTGATTTAAAGAAATATTTGATTGAAAAGATACATGAACAAGAAATTGTAAAACAACAATTAGAAAATCCAGATATCAATGTCTTTACAGGACATGCATTCACAACCAATTCTTCTTTTGATATGGATCGTTTCAGTGTAGAACAAATGATGTCATTACAGAGAATGTCTCAAGATGAACTTTCCTTATTTATGAAAAATTATAGTGAAAATATGACATCTTCTTATGAAGAAAATCTATCCAAATTAGGAATTTCTGATATTGAAAATCCTGATAATATTTCTATTTATCCAAAAGATTTCGATGCAAAAGAAGAAATCGTTAAAATGATTGATCAATACAATAAAGGAAAAGAAGAAAAAGATAAAATTAAATATACGGATATTGTAGGAATTATGATGAGTAGCGTTTCTACCATTGTCAATGTGATCAGTAGTGTTTTAATTTCCTTTGTTGCAATTAGTTTAATTGTATCTAGTATCATGATTGCGATTATTACTTATATTTCTGTGATTGAAAGAACCAAAGAAATTGGTATTTTAAGAGCCATTGGAGCTAGTAAAAAAGATATTTCTAGAGTATTTAATGCAGAAACATTAATGGAAGGTTTGGCAGCTGGTATATTAGGAATTTTCATTACGTTCTTACTAAATATTCCAATTAATATTATTATTTATAAGATTGTAGAAATTAGAAATATTTCCGTATTACCACTAGGGGGAAGTATCGCATTAATTATGATTAGTGTGATTTTAACAGTACTTGCTGGGTTTATTCCTGCAAAACTTGCTTCCAAAAAAGATCCTGTGGAGGCATTAAGAAGTGAATAGATGTTCTTGGGTGAATGAAAAAAATCCAAATATGATAAAGTATCATGATCATGAATGGTGTAAACCTCATTATGATGACGATTACTTATTTGAATTATTATTATTAGAATCTTTTCAAGCAGGTTTATCTTGGGAATGTATTATCAATAAAAGAGAAGCATTTCGAAAAGCATTGGATCATTTTGACTATAATAAAATATCCAAGTATAACGAAAAGAAAATCTCAGAGTTAATGCAGAATCGAGACATTATTCGAAATCGGTTCAAAATAAAAGCAATGATTCAAAATGCAAAGATCTTTCAAGAAATTCAAAAAGAATTTGGAAGTTTTTCAAATTATATTTGGAGTTTTACAAATCATAAAATTATTCAACGAGTAGGGAAGAAAATGATTGCTTCGAATGCATTATCTAAAAAAATATCCAAAGATTTATATAAAAGAGGAATGCGTTTTGTAGGAGATGTCATTATCTATTCCTACCTACAATCCATTGGGATGATCAATGATCATGAAAAAAACTGTGATTTTATTCAGTAAAAGAAAGAAGGTGGAATATGCTAAAATTATTTCGAAATTTAGAAAAAAAAGATTTTTTCATTATTCTCTTAGTCATTACTTTAGTCATATTCTCCGTTTATTTAGATTTAAAACTACCAGAATATATGTCAGAAATTACCATGTTAGTACAAACATCGACTTCTACGATGAAAGAAATTTTAATAGCTGGAGGATATATGATGCTTTGTGCAATAGGATCCTTCCTTTGTGTTGTAATAACAGGATTTTTTACATCTCTTTTATCCGCAAGATTTTCTCGAAGTATTCGTAAAAAAGTATTTGAAAAAGTAGAAAATTTTGGTTTTAGTGAAATGAAAAAATTCAAAACCAGTAGTTTAATTACAAGAACAACGAATGATGTAACCCAAATTGAAATGTTACTAGCAATAGGATTACAATTTATTGTAAAATCTCCTATTATGGCAATTTGGGCATTAATGAAAATCATAGGAAAGAGTAATGAATTAAGTATGATCACAGGAATTGGTGTTATCATTATGGTCATTACCAATCTTTATATTATTAAAAAAGTATCTCCAAGATTTGAAAAGATGCAGAAACTAACTGACCAAATGAATGACGTCACAAGAGAAAACATTACAGGAATTCGTGTCATTCGTGCATTTAATGCCGAAAAATATCAAGAAAAAAGATTTGAAGAAGTAAATGAAGATTTAACTTCTACCCAATTATCAAACTTTAAAACTTTTGCGATTATGGATCCTATTATGACATCAGTGATGCATTTCCAAAGTTTAGGAATTTATTTTGTAGGAGCTTACTTAATTATGAATGCGGGTATGATGGAAAAAATGACTTTGTTTAGTAATATGGTAGTTTTTTCTAGTTATGGACTACAAGTCATTATGTCTTTCTTAATGTTAACGATGATCTTTATGATATTACCTCGTGCACAAGTATCTGCCAATCGTATTGGGGAAGTATTAGAAGAAGAAATTACTGTAACTTCTGGAACTTTTCAAGGAAAAACAAACGAAAAAGGAACCATTCGTTTTGAACATGTTAGTTTCAAATATCCAGATGCTGATGAATATGTTTTACAAGATATCTCTTTTGAAGTAAAACAAGGAGAAACCGTAGCATTTATTGGTTCTACGGGTTCTGGTAAATCCACTTTAATCAATCTAATTCCTAGATTTTATGATGTAACAGAAGGAAATATTTATGTCGATGGCGTAGATGTCAAAGAATATGACTTATCTACATTACATAATAAAATTGGATATGTTCCACAACGCGCAGTTATGTTCACTGGTAGTATTCAAGAAAATGTTTCTTATGGAGATAATGGAAAGAAAAAACCAACAAAAGAAGAAATTCAAAAAGCAATTGAAGTTGCTCAAGCAAAAGAATTTGTAGAAAAAACAGAAGATAAATTAGATTCCCATATTGCAAGAGGAGGAACCAATATTTCTGGAGGACAAAAACAACGTTTGGCCATCGCAAGAGCAATCGCAAGAGATCCAGAAATCTATATTTTTGATGATTCTTTCAGTGCCTTAGATTATCAAACGGATGCGAAACTTAGACAAGAATTAAAGAAACACACCAAAGAAGCAACCAATGTCATTGTTGCGCAAAGAATTGGGACCATATTACAGGCGGATAAAATCATTGTTTTAGAAAAAGGAACTTGTGTTGGTCAAGGAACGCATCAAGAATTATTCAAAGACTGTGAGATTTATCGTGAAATTGCCTTATCTCAATTAAGTGAGGAGGAATTGAAACATGCCTAGAATGAATCAAAAACTAGAAAAATCAAAAGATTTTAAAGGTTCTATGAAAAAATTACTCCAAAGCTTAGGAAAATGGAAAATATTTCTTCTTATTTCAAACATATTAGCCTTATTCTCAGCTGTTTTGTCTACGATTGCACCAAATAGATTAGCAAAGATAACAGACGTGATTACAGAGGGAATGAAGCCTGATACAGAAGTCATAGAAGTTTTCATTAAACAAATACAAAGAAATGGGGAAAATCCAAAAGAAATTCTTTTCAGAAATGAAACCATTTCTGTAGAAGATCAAAGAATCTTTCTACAATTATTAGAAAAAAATAAGAACTCTAGTATGGAAGAGATAATATCTCTCTTTCCACAATTTCCAAAA
>CAMNDO010000018.1 GCA_946535455.1 uncultured Caryophanales bacterium | reverse complement strand
TGGTGTCCTTGAGAGGAATTGAACCTCCGACCAAAGGTTTAGGAAACCTCTGCTCTATCCGCTGAGCTACAAGGACAAGAAAAAACATTTTTATAATGTTTTTTGATATACTTTTGCTTTTTCTTCTCTTGGATCTTTTACGATAGAATACCCATCTTCTACTTCGCTTGTTTCAAAGAATTCTAATTTTTCTCCTCTTACATATTTACGAACTAGATTTAAATAATAAGCTCTTTCCATAGGAATATTTTTGACTTGCATAATGTAATAAATATAATCTTTATCTTCATCCGTTACTTCGTAATATTCCTCTCCTTTACGAAGCATAAACTTTTCGTTTTTCATGGTTTTTAAAGAAATCATAAAATCTTCTCTTTTTTTCCACTTGTCAACAAAAACAGAATATTCTTTTGTCTTACTTGGAGCAGAATACCCTCTAATGAATGTTTCTACATCCACAGGTTCTCTTAATGCAAAATCTGCATAATCATAAGCTCTTGTTTCTCCATTTTCTAAGACAATTCCTTGATTAATTCTTTCCATAATTTGTTTTGCCAAAGTTTTGTTAATGATTTTAGATCCCTTATATTCAACTTTCCCCATAAACTCCTATTCTCCTTTCAACGTTCCTAATTATACACTATTTTTCTTATTTTGTAAAGAAAAGAAGTATCCATTATACTTCTTGAATTACGGTAATCACCATTGGTTTTGTTTCTGTTTCTTGATAGAAGAACTTTCCTAAAACATCTCTTACATCATTTTTAATCTTAGCGTAATCGACTCTTTTGGCATTTTCCTCGATTGAATTCGCAATCGCTTTCTTCGCAAGAACTTTTGTTTCTTCTAAGAATTCTTGACTTTCTCGTACATAAATAAATCCTCTTGTTAAAATTTCTGGTCCTGCGAGAATCGCTTTTGTATTTTTATCTAATGTACAACTAATAATCACAATTCCATTTTCTCCTAACATTTCACGATCTTTTAGTACTAATTCTCCAATGTCTTCTCCATGGTCTCCATCGATTAAAACTTCATCTACATCAATATGCTCCGTCGAATTCGTGTTTTCACCATTTTCCATTTCAAAAACATCTCCGTTTAATTTTAAAATAATGTTTTCTTTTGGAATTCCTAATGATTCTGCAATCTCCGCATTCGCATATTGATTTCGATATTCCCCTTTGACTGGGAAGAAATATTTTGGATTCATCAAATGAATCATCAACATCAAATCTTCTTCAGAAGCATGATGAAGTAAATGTTTTTTGGATGATAGACTCACCGCATCTGCTCCTAACATCGCAATTTCATCCATGATATAGGCAAGTCTTTTCTCAATTCCTGGATAAGATGGTTCTGTAATAAAAATCGTATCTTTTTCACGAATCGTGATGTATTTATCAAAACCTTTCACAATACGGTCTAAATTCGCAAGTGGTTTTTCTTTTTCGTCTGAAATTAATATCACAGAATTTTTTTGTTCTAAATCCGATAAACTTCCAATCTTATCTTTCTCAATTTTTAAATATCCTTCCTCAATCGCATGATGAATCAAATCTTGTAGAGGTTTTCCCATAATGACAATTTTACGATGGGTTTTACTCACTTCATCAAAAATTTCTTGAATTCGATAAAAGTGTGCAGGAAAGACTGTCGCAATGACACGATCATTTGCTTTATTGAATACATTTTTAATAAATGAAGACACTCTATTTTGTGGAGAGGTATGTCCTTTCTTATCCGCATAAAAAGATTCACATAAAAGACATAATACTCCTTGTTTTCCTACATAAGCTAATTTTCCGATATCTGTATGATAACGACCCATCATTGTGGAATCAAACGTAAAGTCTCCTGTATATACAATGGCTCCATCTTCTGTATATAAAACATACCCTACCGCATCTGGTATCGAATGTGTCACACTAATAGGAAATATAGAATTTTTTCCAAAATCTAATTTCACATGAGGTTTGATTTCGATTAATTTTGCTGTTTTTAGTGTTTTTGGATTTAAATCAGAACGAACAATTTCTAATGTTAATTTCGTTCCATAAACAGGAATTTCAGGAAGTTGTTCCAATAAATCAGGAATGGCTCCCATATTCCCATCATGTCCATGTGTTAAGAAAACTCCTTTGATATTTTTTCTGTTTTTCACTAAATAATCAAAACTAGGAATAATATAATCAATTCCTAAATTTAAATCATTATCATATTTAATACCCGCATCTAAAATAAATAATTCTTCATCTACATTGACAACATACATATTTTTTCCGTTTTCATTTAATCCGCCTAAAGCAAATATTTTAATTTTACTCATTTTTATTCTCCTTTCTTTTTATCATCAAAAAACAAATAAAATGTTTCCATTTCATTTTAAAATACAAAATAAATTACACACGAATAAACAGCATTATCATTATAACACTTTATCTCAAAAAAGAAAAGAATTTATTTCGAACTTGCCATTTTATTTAATGCTTCTTTTGCTGCTTCTTGTTCTGCTTCTTTTTTAGAAGTTCCTACTCCTTTTCCAAAAATCATCCCATCTACAATCACTTCTACTGCAAATTCTTTCTCATGAGCAGGACCACTTTCGGATACTAATTTGTACTCTAATGATTTTTGTTCTGTTTGGACATATTCTTGTAGTTGACTTTTATAATCACTAAAGAAATGAATATCGGGATTTTCAATAAAAGGTACGATTACTTTTAAAATGGTATTTTTTACAGTTGTAAATCCTAAATCGATATAAATTGCACCAATCAAAGCTTCAAATACATCCGCTAAAATAGCTTTTTGTATTTTTTCTTTTTGTTGACCATTTCCTAATAATAAATATTTTTCTAAGGATAAATACGATGCATATGCAAAATTGGCATTTTCACAAACATAACTTGCTCGAACCTTTGTCATTTCTCCTTCATCTTCTTTGAAATTTCGAAATAGATAATCTGATACTACTAAATCTAAAACAGCATCTCCTAAAAATTCTAATCGTTCATAGTTTTGTTTTACTTTATGTTCATTCACATAAGAACTATGTGAAAAAGCAGTTTGATATAAACTTTGATCTTTTGGTTTGATTTTTAATTGTTCAAATAGTTCTTTCATAAGACTCACCAGTATTATTATACCACGAATCTTCTCCTCTTGGGGATTTCTCTTGAAAAAAGAAATGAATCATAGTAAAATAAGTTTGGTGATAGTATGAAATATTTGTTGATTTCAATGATTCATCTCTATCAAAAAATACCCTTCTCTAGCCATAGACAATGTAGGTTTACTCCTACTTGTAGTCACTATGCAGAAGAAGCCATTCAAACATATGGAGCCATCAAAGGAAGCTTTTTATCAATCAAAAGAATCTTACGATGTCATCCATGGGGAAAAAGTGGATTTGATCCCGTTCCCAAAAAGGAGAAGAAAATGAAAAAGAAAAGTTTAATGTTAGTATTCCTTTTATTAGGAACTTTATTTTTAACAGGATGTACCAATGATAGTATGGAAAATATTGAAGTCATTGTAACCAATTATCCCAATGAGTATATTGTAAAAGCTCTTTACTCTAACCATTCTATCATTACTTCGATTTATCCAGATGGTGTCGATATTGAAAATTATAAAATCAGTAATAAACAAAAGAAAGAGTATGCGAAAAAAGATTTATTTGTATATAATGGATTACTAGAAAAAGAAAGAAATTTAGCGGTTGATTTGTTAGAATTAAATCCTGATTTAAAAATTATTGATACCGCATATGTATTAGAAACCGATTATTCTCCAGAAGAATTATGGTTAAATCCTTCTTCTTTATTAATGATGAGTCAAAATGTTAGATTAAGTTTAAATGAATATGTCAGTAGCAATTATTTAAAGAAAGAAATTGATGATGCTTATGAAGTATTAAAAATCGAATTAAGTGAAGTGGATGCAGAATATCGCTTAGCAGTGGATAGTACGAGTCATAAAACTATTGTAGTCGCAGATAGCGCTTTAAAATATTTAGAAAAGTTCGGATTAAATGTTATTTGTATTGATAGTGATGCAACGCAAAAAATATTAACCGATACCGAAAACTTAATGAAAAATAAAAGTATTAGTTATATTTATTTATTCAAAGGACAAACACCAAATGATCATGTAAAAAAATTATTAGAAACTTATAAAGAAGTGAAAACCATTGAATTACACAAATTAGATAATATTACGGATTCCGAAAGAAGCGAAAAAGAAAACTATCTTTCGATTATGAGAGATAATTTAGAATCCATCAAAAAAGAATTATATCAATAATTCTTTTTTTTAGTTTTGATTTTCCAATCGACGAATTAATTTTTTAGCTTCTTCTTGATCTTCTTTATTTCCTTCTTGTAGAATAATATGTCTTACTTTACTTTTCCAATATTTAGAATGTATGATTCTCTCTACTTTTGGATGATTTTTTAATGTTGTTTTATCACACTGACTTAACAATTCAAAGTCAACTGCCTTTAAGTGATAAATCGCATCTCCCACTGCACTACTAATATTTTCTTCTTGGAAGGCACGATCCAAAATCACTTCTCCATTTGGATAAACATAAGCCATATATCCTTCATATTTTAATGTTCCCACAACACGTGCTAAATAAGGAGTAGATTCATAGAATTTTTGTTTTTCTATTCCCTTTCCATATAATCTACGATACTCTGTATCACTCATTTCTAGTTTTCTTTCTTTTCCAGACTTTTTCAAACTTTCTGGATACTCTTTTCCATTAGGAACTAATTGCCAATAAACTTCTTTCTTTTGTTTTTGGATACGTTCTTTTAATACTTGGTAACGAGAAGAAATCGATTCATAATCGACAAGTTCATGTTGAATACGAATATAACCAGTCTTTTCATACTTGGACTTTTCCATATAGTTTTGAATCAAAGGAAGATATTCCAAAAGAATGGATTCGTCTTCCGTGTTTTCACATATCAATAAATAGGTATGAACAACATACATTGCCACTTTTGAAACATCACAATATTCTCGAACCAATGCATTAAATGAACTGGAATGAATTCTATTTTCATACTCTTTTCTTCTACTTACAAATCGTTCATATACTTGATATTGACTTTTAATAAAGTTTGAAAAACCTTTTCGTAATCCACACGAAAAATAATAATGTCTTTTGGATTCTCTTTTATCCGGATTTTCTTCTTTCCCAATTTCTTTTAAGTACGCAAAACCATTCGCATAATCTTGATAAATGACAGGAAACTCTTCCATCAATTGTTCTTTGATACGAATATGTTTTAAGTCTTCTAAACGTTCGTTTAACTTAGAATCTGTCTCTTCATTTTCTTTTTCCTCTGTTTTCGCATTTAAAATATGAGATAGTTTTTTTAAAAACTCTGTGTAAGATGCTCCAATATATCCTAATACATGCTTTCCATCACTATAACAAGTAATCGTGTCTACAAAATCTTCTTGAAATTTTTGATAACGAAACACTTCATGAATATTATGACGATTGGCTTTCTCAAACGCAGAAAGCATTTTAGCATAACTTAGCGTTCCATTGGAACATTCTCTTACCATCTCTTTTAAAGAAAGATGAGACATTGCTTTATATCGTTCCATATCCCTCACCCCTAAAACTCCTAATATTATACTACAAAACACAAAAAAAGGAAAGAATTTTTTCCTTGTGGATAACAATTTCAAAAAGAAAAATTACTCTAAGGAATTTTGTTTTTTCCAAGAAAAAGTACATTGAATTTTAAAAATTCACGATTTGACTAATATTTTCTTTATGATAATGTATTCCCGACATTTGGTTTCAAGTGCTTCCTCATATCAGGGGGTTATCCTTGAGGAGGTGGTTTGATGAGACATAAGGAAACTTATTTCTTTATCATTATCATTTTACTATTTATGGTAATCTTTGGATTAATCTTTAGATAATAAAAAGGCACTTGGTTCATAAGAACACAAGTGCTACCCAAAAAGGAAGCATTTGGATAACCAAATGTCCTAATTTGATTATAACAAAGAAATTTTTTTTTGCAATACCCATTTAAGAATTATCCAAATATCTCACAAGAGTCTTCAATCCTTTTCGAAAAACACTTTCAATCAAATGAGATGTTTTCAAAGTAAAAGAGGAAACTTTGTTTTGATAATTCTTTTCTGGAGTCATATAATGACTCGGTACGATTTCCTTTCCTTCTTTCAAATCTTTTTCAAATTGTATAATAGCTTCATCGGTTAATACCTTTTTATTTTCATAATAGTCTGTTGTATATCTTCCAAAATATAATGAAAGGAAAAAAACACAAAGAATCAAAAAAAATAGTTTTATTACATTATTCATCGATAACCTCCATAAAACAATGAGAAAAAGCCAATATACTATTTAAAACTTCATTGGTAGTATTCTCATATCCCCCTACTTCTAATAATATGGTATAAGGAGAAAAATCTTGATTATAAACACCATTCACTCCAGGTCCACCTTTTTGATAAATCCCTTTTGAAAGTCCTGGATATAATTCTTCTAATTTTTGATGAATCGATTCCGTAAATGCTAGATTTTGAGAATAATTTTCATTTTCTAATCCTACAATAAATAGTAATTTCGCATACTTTTTCCCTTCTATTTCTACTGTTGTTTTTTCCTTCTTTAAACTATCTCGATGGATATCAATAAAATACTTTAAGGAAGGATAATTTAAAATACTTTGTTCCAATAAAATACGACTCGCACGATAGCTATTATTATAATTCCAATGATTTCGTTTTAAAATTTCAGAAATAGATCCTTCTTCTACAATCGTAGAATATCCTTTCTTTTCCAAAATATCTTCTAAAATATAGTTATTCATAATGACTGTAGGATGAACACTAAATTCCACAAAATCACTCGGAGCATATTCTTCCGTAGGATGAGAATTATATAAATAAATGAGTGGTTGTGTTTCTTCTGTCACAACTTCTTCTTTCACTACTTGCTTCACATATTTTTGATAATCTTCATTCATTAGACGAATGGGATCTCCCCATTCTACCGTTTTTTCTACAACATAATCAAAAATATTATTCTTGGAAGGAGAAACACTATTTTGAACGATAAATTGAATCAATTCTTTATCGGAAATGATCACTCTAGAAGAAAACTGCAAAAGACGATAAGAAAAGAAAAATCCTAGTAGGATCATTCCCAAAAAAAGAAATTGTTTTATTTTCCTTTTTCGTCTCATAACTCTCACCAAAATGAGTATAAAAAAAATAGACTGCTACTTTTGTCGAAACTTTGGATGACAAAAGAAATTCAATCCATTTCCTATTAAGATACCTAGTTTTTCAATCAAAAAATCAATATCCGTTGGAGTTACGATAAAAGATGATTGCAATGATTCATCGATAGAACGCAAATCCACTACAGTAGGAACTCCTATCGCAATCACTTCTACTCCCATTTCTTTCGAACTAATTTCTTTTCGATTACTTCCTATCCCACTTCCTGGAATAATTCCTTCATTCGTAATTTGAATGGTTTTTCCTAATCGAGAAAGAGAGGATGTTTTTAAAGAATCCACAATAAATACCTTAGTAGCTTTGGTTTGTTTGATAATACTTCGAATCATATCTGTCGTATCAATTCCTGTATTTCCCATCACATTCGGAACAAAAGAACAAACATTATGATATCCTTTTTCTACTTCTCCTAATAAAAACAAATGACGAGTAACCAAAATATTTTCCATTACTGTAGGTCCTAAAGCATCCGGAGTACTTTTATCATTTCCTAATCCAATCATCAAAATGACATCAGAAGAAGAAATCTTACAATAATTTTGGAATACATCAATCAATACTTCTTGTACTTTTTTAAAATGATTCAAATCTCGAACATCTTGAAAAGAAATAATCGTAGATTGTACGTTTCCTTTGGAATAGTTTTCTACACGAATTTTAGAAGGATATTTTTCAACAGAAGTTGGTTCCATCCATGTATTTTTTTCAAATATTAAATCCGTTCGTAGAGAAAAACTTTCTTTTTTTTGTTTTTTCAAATTTCTTCACCAATCATAATATGAACAAAATGTTGAATTTTATTTGCTTTTTTCTTATTTTTTTGGTAGAATTGACTTGTTTACAAAAAGTGAGGTGAAAAAATGCCAAATATTAAAAGTGCTAAAAAACGTATGCGTTCTAATGCCAAAAAATCAAGTGTAAATGCTTTAATTACAACAAGCATGAGAACAGCTATTAAAAAATTTGAAAAAGAATGTAAAGCAGAAAATAAGGAAACAGCTAGCGCAAACTTAAATATCGCAATCCAAAGAATCGATAAAGCAGCATCTGCTGGAAAGATTCATAAAAACAAGGCTGCTCGTTTAAAATCAAGATTAACAAAGATGATGAATCTTATGAAGTAACCAATTAGAAATAATTGGTTTTTATTTACATTATTTTTATTTTAGAGTAAAATGAAAATAATAGGAGGCAATATGAAAGTACTAATCCGTTTTGCAAAAATGATGTTTACTTTAGGATTATTATTCATCGTCATTGGTTTAGCCTTAACACGAGAAGATGATATTTTAAGCTTTACCAATCAATATATTCTACATCGTGATTTGGATGTAGCCATATTAGATCCCAATGAATATTATCGAGAAGATATTTTTGCTTTTGTAAAAAACACCGATAATTTTTCTCCTAAAAATAAACAAGATATTTTAAATATTTATTACACCATTATGAATTCTGGAAAAGAAGAATTTACTTTTTATTGTCCAAAAGAATATATTGACTGTAGAGAAGAAATAGAACGTCTTGCGAATAACAGAGATTTATTATCTGATATTAATAACTTTGTACATCCATTTAATAGTTTCTCTCATATTGAAACAGAATATGATAGTTTAGGAAGAGTCACCGTTTTCGTTTCGAGAACCTATCGACAAGACGAAATCAAAAAAATTAATCAAAAAGTAGAAGAATTATATCCACATCTTGTTAAAGAAGAAAAAAATGTGGTGGAAAATTTACAAAGTATTCATGATTATATTATTACCCATGCGAAATATG
>CAMNDO010000017.1 GCA_946535455.1 uncultured Caryophanales bacterium | reverse complement strand
CCTGTTTTCATTTCTGCAATATTTCCATAATGAATCGCAAGTCCACCTAAAATTTGCACATAGAAATGTTTTTCTCCAATCACACGGAAAGATGCTTCTCTTGCTGTTGCGAATGCTTCTACTAAAATATCATCTAAAGTTTGTCCATCTCGTAAACGATCTTTAAACTCTTGTGTTTTATTTTGTAATTCTGTATCGGTTAATTTAGAATACTCCTCGTCTAAAGCCATTACTTGATCTGCAATCTTATGAAATCTTTTTAATTCTTTATACTCATGGTCTAGTAGTTTTTTTAATATACCCATAGTCATTTCTCCTTCAACTTACTATTCTACCAAAAAAAAGAGAGTTTTGAAAGACTCTCTTTGTTATTCTGATTCAATAATTCCGTAGTGACCATCTTTTCTTTTATAGACTACTGCATATTTATCTGTATCAGCATCTTTAAACATATAGAATTGATGTCCTAGTAATTCCATTTGAAGAATGGCTTCTTCTTCATCCATTGGTTTTACTTCTACGCTCTTTCTCTTAAGAACTCTTTGATCTTCTTCCTCTTCATCATCTTCCATGAATGAGAAATTAAAATCATAACTTGGTTTGTTTTGCTTAGACATTAACTTCGTCTTATTCTTACGAATCTGTCTTTCTAGCTTGTCAATTGTCTTATCTACTGCTGCATAGAAATCTTCTTGAGTCTCTTCCGATCTCAAAATAAATGATTTTAATGGTATGGTGATTTCAATGGTTTGATCATAATTCTTTACTTTTACTATGACGTTTGCGCGAACATTTTCGCTACTTTCTAGATACTTTTCTAACTTCTCTAGTTTTTCTTCTACATAATCACGCATAGCATCTGTAATTTTAATCTTATCTCCATGAATAATAATTTCCATACTATCTCCTCCTTTTGTAGTTTTATTATAACACTCTTTCACAAAAAAAACTACCTAAACAGTAGTAGTTTCTTTTAAAAGTTTTACATTGATTGCTTGAAACCCTTTACTGGTTTCAATTAGTTTAAATTCTACTAATTGATTTTCTGACAAAGTCTTATAGCCATCTAACTCAATTGCTGAATAGTGTACAAAAATATCTTCATCTTCGTGATATCCAATAAAGCCATATCCTTTATCGTTATTAAACCATTTCACGCGTCCGGTCATCAATTACCTCCACCTCACATTCTACCATTCTTTTCCTGGCAGATTCTATTCTATCAAATCTCATAGAGGAAACGCGCTTTTTCCGTAAATGGTATACCCTACGCTCTTTTTTTACCGATTTTTTCCTGTTTTCGACAAATTATTTGCAAAGGCAGGGTTCTAATATTTTCCATAAATACTTGTTTATGATTTCTAGATACCGCATATAATTGTAATCCACTTTTAAATCTTAGAATGTTATCCTTTGTATCATAAAACTCAATACGATCTAAATTAATAATATAACTACGATTGGTTTTTAAAAATCGATTATCTAATTTTTCTAGTATTTGCGATAACGTCCCTGGGAAATAATACTCTGTTTCTTTTGTTTTTACAATACATCTTTTTCCACCAGGTTCTTTTTCAATATAAATAATCTTACTATAATCAATATTATAAATCGTATTTTTATATGTATATTTCAAAGTATTTGGTCTTTGATCATAATTTATAATACTTCTCCTAATACATTGTTCTAAGTAAGTAGTTAAATCTTTTGATTTTTCTACAATATCTAGGATAAATAATTGTTGATTCCATAATTGGAATTGATGATTTTTATTGTTTGTTAAAAAGATAATCATAGATTTCCAATCTTTGATATCATAGCGAATGAAATTTGCTACTTTAATACCAAACTCATGCATTCCTTTTTCGACATTCAATAACAATACTTTAAATGTTTCTGAATGTAAGATATCTAAAGGAGTATCTTTCGAAATGATTTGATATCGATATTCTATATCATAATCCATCATAATTTTATTAATCACTTCTTTATACTTCTCAATATAATCTTTCTCTACTTCTTCCATTACAAATTCTATCATAAATTATCACGCACCTTTTACATTCTATCATGATTTTTTTCAAAATAAAAGAATACTTTTCGTATTCTTTTTTATTTTCTCCATAAATGAAATTTTCGAAGGAGTCTTCTTGTAAATCTTGGATTCTTTTCTGAAATAATTGTGGTATGAAACACAAACCAAATTACTAAGATGAAAATGATAATATACATGATTTCTCCTAGAATAGGATCTTTTAATGTATAAAGAATCGATGCTGCAGCGAATAAAATATCAATGGCATAAATGATTAATACCGTTACGGTATGAGAAAAGTTCATTCCTAATAGTTGATGATGTAAATGTTGTCTATCTGCTTGGAATGGAGATTGTCCTTTTAAGATTCTTCGAATCATAGCAAATAAGGTATCTAAAATTGGAATTCCTAAAATCGTTACTGGTACGAAGAAAGAAATTAATGCGGGTCCTTTGAATTCTAATAATGTGATAATTCCAATGATGAATCCCATAAAAGTAGCACCATCTCCTGCGAATATTTTTGCAGGATGGAAGTTGTGTAATAAAAATCCTAGTGTAGCTCCTAACATAATTAAGGTTAAGATCATAACCAAACTTCCACTTCTTCCTTGGAAGAATCCAATGATTGCTATGGTGATGTAGAAGATACTACAAATTCCTCCACTTAATCCATCTAATCCATCAATCAAATTGATGACATTCGTACAGGCAATTAAGAAAAGAATGGTAATAGGATAAGCTAAAATACCAAAGTTAATATAATAGCCAAATGCAGTAATATTATCTAATAAGATTCCTCCATAAAAGACAATAATCATTGCTGCGGCAATATGCCCTAATAACTTATAAATGGCACGGATGGGTTTCATATCATCTACAATACTCGTTAAAATAATAATAAAGCTACCCATTAAAATAGAATTCATTCTTACACTGGGTTCTGAGAATAACATGTATCCTAATAAGAAAGATAAGAAAATTCCAACTCCTCCTAATTTTGGAGTAGATACTTTGTGAATGTGACGACTCATCTCATCTTTTCTTGCGACATCCACTGCCCCTACATGAACAGCAATTCTTCTCATTAAAAACATAATAATTGTAGAAAATAAAAAGGTTACTAATATGATTCTAAGTGCATATAAAATTTCTACTTGCATAAACTTCACTTCTTTCTAACATGATTATATCAAATATCTTTTCAAATAAAAAGAAAAACCAATTATTGGTCTTCTTGTAATAATTTTATATTGTCTAATAAAATTCCGGTTCCTTCCGCTACACAAGTTAGAGGAGTTTCTGCCATTAGAACAGGGATGGTTAATTCTTGTGCTAATAGTTGATTGAATCCTGTTAATTGAGAGGCCCCTCCTGTTAGAATAACTCCTTTTTCCACAATATCTGCGGATAACTCTGGAGGAGTCTGTTCTAAAACACTTTTACAAGACTTAATCATACGGTT
Organism: uncultured Caryophanales bacterium; assembly: GCA_946535455.1. GTDB lineage: Bacteria > Bacillota_I > Bacilli_A > RF39 > UBA660 > UBA3789. The sequence continues at coordinate 5,599 of CAMNDO010000017.1, read as the reverse complement.
TAAAGTATCTTGTAAAGCCACTTTTGTTTCATCTTGTGATATTTCAATAGCCTTTGGTAATCCCGTAATTAAATCTCTTCCTCTTACTTCTAGTTTTTCTTTTGCTTTTGGTTTGTAAACATCTGCGAAATGGATTTTAATTTCCTCTGCTGTTTTTTCTCCAATCAATAGTTTATATTTTTCTCGAATATATTTGATGATATCTTGATCCATTGCATTTCCTGCCGTTTTAATGGATGCAGAAGAAACAATGCCATTTAAAGAAAGAATCGCAATATCCGTAGTTCCTCCCCCAATATCTAACACCATATTAGCAGATGGTTTTGTAATATCCATACCCGCACCAATCGCAGCTACTTTTGGTTCTTCTTCAATATAAACTTTTCTAGCTCCTGTTGCTTCTGCTGCTTCTCGAATCGCATTTTTCTCAACAGAAGTAATATTGGTAGGGCAACAAATTAAAATTCTAGGTCTTGTAATTACTCTTCTTGCTTTTGCTTTTTTGATAAACTCTTTTAACATAATTTCGGTTAATTCAAAGTCGGCAATGACACCATCCTTCATCGGACGAATGGCCTTTACTTTTCCTGGTGTTCTACCTAACATTTCTTTTGCTTCATTTCCTACTGCGATTACTTTTTTGGTTTCGGTATCGACGACTACTATACTAGGTTCATTGAGAACAATTCCTCTTCCTTTTATATAAATTAATACGTTTGCGGTTCCTAAATCAATTCCAATGTCTTTTGCTAGCATAGTATCCTTCCTTTCAATTTTATTCTATCATAATTGTATGATATTTATCATAAAATATCTATGTTTTTTCTAGAAATTTTTCTTCAAACAAACTGTTTTCTATAATACTCTTTTTTTTCTTTTATTTCAACAAAAAAAGAAGATTAATTCTTCTTTAAAGATACCTCTTTGTTTAAGTATTGATTAGGATCTACCATTCGTCCTTTATCATACATCTCAAAATGCAAATGATTTCCCAAACTTTTTTCTAATTCATTGGTTCCACTACTTCCGATGATTTGTCCTTGGTTTACGATATCCCCTTTTTTCACAGTCACTTCTCCTAAGCTTTGATAAATAGAAATATAGCCATCTTGATGTTCTATTTCTATGGTTTTTCCTAATAAGTCATCTTCTTTTACTTGAATTACAGTACCTTCTAAAATAGAAATGACATCGAATTTATTTTCACTTACGTAATCAATCCCTGTATTTTGAAGATACGTATTTTCATACTGTGTAATTGCATTTTCTTGTTTCTTTTCTTCTCCTTTATAATCGTAATACTCTTTTCCTACTTTCACATCTGTACTTGTGTAGGGAAGAATAATCTTTGTCGTTGGATTGATTACTGGAATTGTATGGTTTTCGATATCCTCATCTACTATCTCGATTGGATACTCTTTCTCTAAATTTGTTCTCACAATAGTTGTGATGACCAATGCAGGAATTAATAAAAATAAACCAATGAATATCATCAAATATCCTACTCTTAATTTTACCTTTCTCATAAATTCACCTCAATATCATTTTGAACCAAAAAAAAAGATTTATACTTCTTTTTATAAAATTTTAAAAGAAGTAAATAAATCCCATATAAAATTCGTTACTAAATAAATAAGAGATACCCCTAATAAGAAATAAAAGATGGATGCTTGTATTACTCTATTTTGTTTAAATATTTTATTGATATTAACAGAGTCCATTGCCCATATCACTAGGATGGTTACCGCTACATATAAAATAAACTTTGCCATTAAAAAGACTCCTCATATTTCATAATTTTTTCTACTCTTCTATGATGTTTTTCTTCTTCTGAAAAAGGGGTATTGAAAAATTCTAATATCATGGAAAGAGCTTCTTCTTTGTCGGTATTTTCGGATAATGCTATCACATTGGAATTATTATCGATTCTAGTGATTTTGGCTTCTTCTTTTGTAGACACTTTGGCACAACGTACTCCCTTTACTTTATTACAAGCAATACTCATTCCAATTCCAGATCCACAAATCGCAACTCCAAAATCAATATCATTCGTTTGAATGGCTTCTCCTAATAAAAAAGCATAATCTGGATAATCTACTGAATCTTCCCCATAGGTTCCGAAATCAATCAATTCATAATCTTTTTCTTGTAATCTTTCTTTTAAATATTCTTTTAATGCATATCCTCTATGATCACTTGCTAAACCAATTCTCATACTCTTCATCCTCTCTTTTTTATTATAACACAAGAAACAAAAAAAGCAGAATTATTCTGCTTCATTTCCAGTTAAACCATACTTCTTATTAAATTTGTCCACACGACCTGCACGAGAGGCTCTACTTTGTTTTCCTGTATAAAATGGATGACATTCTGAACAAATTTCTACATTGATTTCTGATTTTGTAGATTTACATGTGAAAGTGTTTCCACAAGCACATGTTACGGTACAATCTTTTACTTCTGGATGTATTTCTTTCTTCATATTATCTCTCCTTCCGCCATGACAAATTGCTTGTCATAGTAATTAAATGCGTTATTAATATATCAAAGATTTTTTCATTTTTCAAGTATTTTCTATGATTTTATAAGAGATTTGTTTGTATCCTTCACGATTTGGGTAATAACTACGGGGATTCCAAAAGTATTTTTCTTCTTGATGAAGTAAGAATTCTGTGGAAATATAGGTAATTTCTTCTTGATTTTGAATGACTTGATTGATATATAAAATAGCTTCTTTCTCCATAGGGTCTTTGGCCCTTGGATAATATCCAATCGCCATAATCTCATGAGAATAGTATTTTCGAATTTCTTGAATGAGTTCTTGATAGTTCGTTTGAAATTCTTGTTTCCATCTTTGGAAAAAGATTTCATTCTTTTCTTCTGTTGTCGAAGAAGCATAAATCCAATCATAATATCCAATGGTTAGAAATAAGATATGGGTTTCTAATAATTCTCTTTTTAGTTCGGGATTGGTTCTGATTTTTTCAATTAATTCTTTGGTATGTAATGTCTTTTGGGAAAAGTTTTGATGGAGAACAACTTCTTTCTTTTGACTTTTTAAATAATCTTGATAATACTCTATCGCATTATATTCTTCGATTCCATAAGAATTTACTCCTATTCCTAAACCATCTCCTATATTTGTTAAAATCATATAGGTGTTTTTTGTTCTTCCATAAATAAAGTAAACGGATAAACTTAATAAAATGAGAATGAGTAATTTTATTTTTTTCGTCATAATGCCTCCAAAAAAAAAGAAATATTTTTATATTATATTTCTTTTAATTCGATTCTAGCACCTACAGAAACTAATTTTTCTACGATTTGTTCATATCCTCTTAAAATATGTTCTGCATTGGCAATTTTTGTTTTTCCTTCTGCAATTAAGGCTGCGGCAACCATAGCGGCTCCTGCGCGTAGGTCAGTAGCGGCTACAGAAGTAGCGGTTAATTTCGTTGGTCCTACAATTTCTGCGGTTTGATTTTTCACAACAATTCTAGACCCTAATTGATTTAAATAAGGAATATGCATAAAACGATTTTCCCAGATGGTCTCAATCACTCGGCTCATTCCATTGGCTTGTGTCAATAACACTGTGAATGGTTGTTGGAGATCGGTTGGAAACCCTGGAAATACAGCAGTTTTAACAGTAGTGGATTTTAAATCATTTCCACTTTCTAACACCGTAATATGATCTCTTCCTACTTCAAAGTTCACTCCAATTTCTTCTAATTTGGATAAAAGAGGATCAATGTGTTCTGGAATGACATTATCAATCTTTAACATTTCTCCACATAAAGCCCCAATAATAATATATGTACCTGCTTCTATTCTATCGGGTATCACTTCATGGAAACATTTGTGAAGTTTTTCTACTCCTTCAATTTTAATCGTAGAAGTTCCTGCTCCAGTGATTTTTGCTCCCATATTATTTAAGAAAGTCGCAACGTTAACAATTTCAGGTTCTTTCGCAGCATTATCAATTACCGTTATACCTTTGGCTTTTACAGCTGCCAGCATAATGTTAATGGTTGCTCCTACGGATGCAATATCTAAATAAATATTGGCACCTTTTAATTCCTCAGCTTCTACTGTATATTTATTTTTTTCTGTTGTGACTTTCGCCCCTAATGCTTCAAATCCTTTTAAATGGAGATCAATGGGTCTTTCTCCAATGGAACATCCTCCTGGGAAATACATAACTGCTTTTTTATATTTTCCTAATAAAGCTCCCATAAAGTAATAAGATGCTCTTAGTTTTTTGGAATATGGTTCTGTAATTTCCACATTTTCCATTTCACTAGGATTAATGACAACACTTTCGGTAGAACGATTTACTTTTACTTTTAATAATTCCAAAATATCACATAATGCTTCGGTGTCTGTAATTTCAGGAACATTACAAATGGTTGCTTCTTCATCTGTTAAAATTGCTGCAGGAATTAAAGCAACGGTTGCATTCTTTGCACCACTAATACGAATGGTTCCTGTTAATTTTTTTCCACCTTCTATTTCAATGATTTTCATAAAATCCTCCTATTTTTTGGTTCCAAATAGTTCTATTTTTTGGATGATGGCCTTTTTCATCTCTTCTTCTCCTGCTCCAATCACTTTTCTTGGATCATATAGATCTGGTTTTTCTGCTAATGCTTTTTTTACGCCATCACTCCAAGCCACTTGTAGTTCCGTATTAACATTAATTTTAGAAATTCCACAAGCGATTGCTTCTTTGATTTTATCATCAGGAATTCCACTTCCTCCGTGTAATACTAAAGGAATTGGTAATGTTTCATTGATTTTCTTCATCGTGATAAAGTCTAAGTTTGGTTCTCCTTGATAAAATCCATGAACACTTCCTAATGCTGGTGCTAATGCATCAATACCTGTATATTGTACCATAGCCATACATTCTTCTAAAGTCGCATTGGTAACAGAACTCGTAATGTTATCTTCTGTTCCTCCGATGTGACCCACTTCTGCCTCTACGGAAACCCCGTATTGATGAGCATAATCGACTACTTCTTTGGTCACTTTGATATTTTCTTCTAATGGTAATCTAGAGGCATCTATCATAACAGATGTAAATCCTGCCTCAATGGCTTTCTTGCAAGTCTCAAACGTTTGACCATGATCCACATGGAGACAAACAGGAATCGTAATTCCCAATTCTTGAATCAACCCTTTTACCATACCACTAATGGTTTTATATCCACCCATGTATTTGGCAGCCCCTTCACTGACTCCTAAAATCACAGGAATATCTTTTTCTTGGCATACTTCTAATATGTATTTTGTCCACTCTAAGTTATTGATATTAAAGTGAGGTACAGCAAAACGATTCTCCTTTGCTTTTTTTAACATATCATTAAAATTTACTAACATAAACTCACCCAATATAATCATAAAAAATTCACTTTTTTTTGTCAATGAAATGGCACAAATTCCCTTGATTTGTCGTAAATCATCCCCATAAAAGATATTTTAAACCAATCAGAAATAATAAGATACTTCCTAATTTTTCTGCTTTGGATTCATAATGCTTTTTTAACTCTTTTCCCATCCATAATCCAAACTCTGTGAATAAAAAACTTAATGTAGA
>CAMNDO010000016.1 GCA_946535455.1 uncultured Caryophanales bacterium | reverse complement strand
ACCAACTTAGATACCGTAGAAATGAACCGTTCCTTAGCATCGATTCAATCAGAGTTAAGAAAACGTCAAAGAATCTTTAATGAAGCAAGAGACAAGTTAGATGAAAGTACCATTGATATTTATAAATATCAAAGTTTATATCGAAGAGGATTGGTTAAAAAACCAGTATCTCACTTGTTCATTATTTCAGACGAGTTTGCGGAATTGAAAGACCAAAGACCAGAGTTTATGGAACAATTAATTTCGACTGCTCGTATCGGACGTTCCTTAGGAGTTCACTTGATTTTAGCAACACAAAAACCAAGTGGTGTCGTAAATGACCAAATTTGGTCCAACTCTAAATTTAGAATTTGTTTACGTGTACAAGATAAATCCGATAGTATGGATATGATTAAATGTCCAGATGCAGCAGAATTAAAAACAACAGGACGTTTCTATTTACAAGTAGGATATAATGAATTATTTGCGATGGGACAAGCTGCTTGGGCAGGAGCACAATATTATCCAACAGAAAAAAGAAAGAAAAAAGTAGATCAAGCAATCAATATCGTGGATAATGTAGGAAGCACGATTAAATCGATTGATACGAAACAAAACGATTTGGTTCTTCCATCAAAAGGAGAAGAAATTACCAATATTGTTCGTTATATTGTAGAAGAATCTAGAAAAGAAGATGTATCGATTGATCAATTATGGTTAGATAGAATTCCAGATGTGATTTATACTGATCAATTAAAAGAAAAATATCATTATCAAGCACAAAAGAATGTCATTGCGCCAATCATTGGAGAATTTGATGATCCAGATAATCAAAGACAAGGAGTTTTAACTTTACCATTATCCAAAGAAGGAAATACCATTGTATTTGGTTCTGCAGGTAGTGGTAAAGAGTTGATGTTAGCAAGCATTATTTACTCTACAATATCGACACATGATAGTAGAGAAGTAAACTTCTATATCTTAGACTTTGGTGCAGAAACATTAACCATGTTCCAACAAGCACCACATGTAGGAGAAGTCATTCTTTCTTCTGATGCTGAAAAGATTGCGAATCTATTCAAAATGATTGATGGAATCATTGAAGAGAGAAAGAAAATTTTAGTAGACTATAATGGATCTTATGATTTCTATATCCATCATGGAGGAAAACAAATTCCATTAATCGTCGTTGTCATCAACAATGTAGAAGCATTCTTGGAGACATATAATGATTATGAAGAATTAATTGGTCAAATGACCAGAGACTGTTTGAAATATGGTGTGGTATTCATATTTAGTACCAATGGACCAAATACAGTACGTTATCGTTTAAGACAAAACTTTAAACAAAACGTTGTATTACAATTTAATGATCCAATGGATTATTCTTCCGTAATTCCAGGAGTACGTAAAAAAGAACCATCTAAAGTGTATGGTCGTGGATTAATCTTATTAGATGGTATTTATGAATTCCAAACAGCGTATTCTTACACAGAAGAAAAAATGACAGACTATATTAAAATTATTTCTTCTAAATTAAATGAAATTTGTGATTATAAAGCACAAAGAATTCCAATTTTACCAGATGTGGTAAATCAAGAGTTTGTAAGCAATTATTTAGGAAAACTTTCTACTATCCCAGTAGGAGTAGAGAAAGATAGTCTAGAAATCGCAACCATTAACTTACGGGATAAATTTATGTACAATATCACAGGTGATGATGTTGCTTCTGAACCACAATTTATCCGTGGAGTTATCCATAATACAATTAAAACAGCGAATGCGGAAGCAATCGTATTCGATACCAATGCGATCTTAGGAGATATGAAAGAAGAAAGCATTACCTATAGTACCAACAATTGTTATGAATCCATTGAAAAATTAAATGCATTCTATACAGCAAATGATCCTGAGAAAACTGCAGTATGTTTCATTATCAATGTGGCATCCTTATTCAGTAAATTAAGTGATATTGAAAAAGGAAAACTAACCACACTTATTACGGATAGCCAGAAAAATGGAAATATTAAGTTCGTGATTGTAGATAACATTGATGTCATTAAGAATATTAGTTTCGAATTATGGTATAAACCACATGTGGATTTATCCGAAGGTATTTGGATTGGAAATGGTATTGCAAATCAATTCACTTTAAAAGTTACAACCAATGCTAGAATCTTACGTGCAGAAATTCCTGCAGGATTTGGATACATTATTTCTAAAGGAAAAGCAAACTTAATGAAAATGATAGTAGATGAATAGGAGGTGTCCTTATGAATAAAATATTAATTGAATTAGAAATTCCATGGATTGAAAAAGAATATGATTTGTTTATTCCTGTGAATAAAAAAGTAGGAACTATCAAACGATTAATTGAAGAATCTTTAGTGGAATTAACAGAACATGCTTATGAAATCAAAGAAGATACAAACCTTTATAGTAAGGATACCGGTTCTATCTATGATGTGAATCAAACCGTAAGAGATACCGATTTAAAAAATGGTTCTAGAATTATATTAATGTAGGAGGGAATATGTCAGAATATAATCAATATGTCACAGCAGTAAATAAAATCTTTGACTATGTTGCGAAAATGAAAGCAGGATGGAATAGTATGGATAATATCAATTACATTGATAGTATTGAAGAATATAAACATATTGTTGTGAATAGTGTAGAAAAAATTAAAAATACACCTCCTACGAAACAAATTGAAGTTGAAAGTCTGGAGGTATTAGAAGATGATTGATAAATTAAAATATGATGAAGTCTTAGCAATATCCAAAGGACTAAGAGAACAAGTGGAAATCATTAATAAAATCGCAGGAAGTAGAAACTTACAAGAATTATTAGATTTTACGGCTACGGTAGAAGGATATTCAAAATTCTTAGAAAATACAGTAGAGATTCATAAAGATGCTGATGCAGCTTTACAAGAATTAAAAAGTCATTTAAAATAGCATTCCGTACTGAAATGCTATTTTTTTAGTAATCTAAACACTTTTGTTTTTGATTAACTCTTAGTTTCAAAGTTTCCAAGTAATTTTGTTCACCATTGAAATATCTTAAAACTACTTTATAAAAAGTGTATACTGTGATATCATCTTCTGTAGCAATACTATAATCGAAATAAAAACCGCCACTACCATCAATTCCTGAAGGAGATAAATGCATAGAGTATAAATTTGCAAATTCTTCTCGACTCATAGTAAAGTTATTATTATTTGCTTTTACATAATCATAATAATCAATACCCAGTTTTGGTCTAAAGTCAAAATTATGGATTTGATAATTCCTTTTACAGAAATACTGTCGTAAAAATTCTAGCACCTCTTCCTTTGAAATCGCAATTTGTAATCCAACGGCAGGTAATATAATCATTTTTGAAGAATCATAAAAATAGTAAGTAGCGAATGATAATGCTTCCCAAGTATCTTCATCGGAAACAATCTCATTTCGATTCATTTTATGAAGAGTGTTTTCGTAGTATAGAAGAATGCCTGGATGAATTTGTACATTTTTACTGTTTTCTGGATGTAATTGAAACGTTTTTTCTTCATTTTTTATTAAAGTAAGAAAATCTGTTTTAATATGAAGAGTATAGATGGTTTCACCTATTTGAAACTTAGTCTTTTCTTTTTGAAAATGAGTCGAATGAACACGGTGGTTTTTATCAATAAAACTAACCGAATGGGAAGAAACATGTATAATATAAAATTCTGTAAAATCATCATTAAAATAAGAATAATATGGAAGATTACCATATGCATCTTCTAATTTTTTTGATTGAAAAACATCTTCTATATTTTGACCACTTTCTTCTATAATTTTTATGATTTCATTATCTGTTACTTCTTCTTGAATAGAATCCGTAGGATTTATTATTTCTTCTTTTGGTATCGTAGGTTGTCTTTTGTTTAAAATAAAATGATAAAAAGCAAAAATATCCAGTATGACAATAATGAAAAGAAAAATTAGAAAAAACAGGATTTTTTGTATAGTATCATTCTTCATAACATCACCTTATCTTCAGTATAACATACTTGTTTTAAAATAAAAACTTTCCATTAGGAAAGTTTTTTCATATGTCGATATAATTTTGTCTTTGGAAAGTAATAAGAAAGAATCTGATAATAGAAAAATCCATCTTTCGCAATTTCATTCGATCCAAAAATACTAAGTCCTAAAGAATTTCCATATCCTTTGGTAATGATGGTAATCTTGTTCAGATGTTGAATGAGATAAAAATCCGTAGACTTTAACGATAAGAGCTGTTTGATTTCTTCTAATGTATAAATTCTGTTTTCTATGACTAATTTTTTGATATGATCTTTCTCAATCATTTGAATTTTTGTTTTAGAAGAAATGGGTTGTGATAGAAATTCTTCTAATACTTCATATGAAAAAGAATGGATTTCTATATAATAGGGAGATTCCATATCCCATAAACTTTTTACACTAGATAAATAAGGATAGTTGGAGTGTGTTAGGGTTTTTCCACTATTCGAATAATGAATAAAAGGTAAAATATAATTTCCTTTATAAGTAACATATACTCCTTCTGTATCTAAAATAACTTCATCAAAAAGGGAAAGGATTTTAGAATAGGTAGAATATGTCTTTTGATATACTTCTAATGGTTCATAATGAGAATAAGGGCTTATTGCAGGAACAAAACCATCTTCTCTCATCTTAGAATAGACATAGGTATTGTATAAAATACAAATGGCTTTTAAGGTTTCTTTTTCTATGGAAGAATCATAATAAGAAAATAAAATACTATATAAATATTCTCTTAAAGATACTTCTATGGTTACGTTATCTTCATAACGAATGAAGACCATAAATTGATCGGGAGAATATGAAATATCAGAAGAATACTCTGGAAGATATTTTGAAATATCAATCGATTTAATCACAATACCATCTACTACCAAATAAACTTTATTTCCACGAAAAGGAATTTTATGGTTTTGAATAAATTGATTGGTTCTTTTCCCAATCTCATCTGAAGAAGTAAACTCATTCGCAAATTCATAAGAGTAGGTTCCATATAAATATAAAACACTTTCTCCGTTTTCCTTTTTTATCTCATATGCATTGTACATAAAATCACCTATAGTTATTATGAGAAAAAGAAGAAAACATATGCAAAAAAAAAGAATTAAAATGCAAAGTATTTTAATTCTCTTGGATCATCACAATCTAATCCAGATAAATAACTGGTATTTTCAAAAACTTTTGTTAAATCAATTTCTTTTCCTTCTAAATAATCAAAAGCTGCGCGAATAATAACTTTTGCTTCTTTCATCGATTTTAAATATAAATCCACAAAAGATTCTGTACTGGTTTGATCATATATCGCAGGATGTCTCCAAGTCGAATGATGATTATTTAAGAAATTATGTTTATCTTCTAATGGTAAATGATAACTAATCGATTCAAAACGGAATGCACCTTTTGGAGTAAAGGTATCCACCAATTGATAAATAAATCTTTTGATTCCAAAACGGTCCATTCGAAATAATCCTAATGCCGTTTTCATTTGTTTTAAAGATTTATAATAGATTTGATCCATATCTTTTATACCAAAAGTATGATAGAAAACATCATAAATCGTACGTTTTAAAGGTTCAGAGAAAGGTCTTGTATCAAAACAATACTCTGTAAAACGATAATGATAAGGATTCATTTGTAATCTTCTTTGTACCATATCCATATCAAAATAAGCTTCCATAATATCATGAATGTTTCGATATTTATAAGTACTTGGTTTTCCTTTTGTCACAAGTCCAGTACGATATACGACATAAGGATGTACATTTTTATCTAATACATAGTGACAAATAAATCCAATCACAAAAGAATATACATCTTCATCTTCTATTTTATTTTCACGAATGTATTTTAATAAATTAATAAAGAACTCTTGTGTCTTATGGGTATGAAAATATCCTTGAAATTTACGAATTTTCTTTCCAGGAAAGAAAGAAAATAAATTATAAAATAATAAACTATCCGTACTTTGAGAAAGCATCTTAAAACGATTTAAATTCACTTTTGTATGAATATTTTCTGGTAAAATATCATAGATATCTTTCGCAAAAAACGCATGTGTAATAGTAGTTGGCATCTAATCCCCCCAATGCAATGAATCTACTAAAAGTATTATAACATAGTTTTTTTGTTTTTTTCATACTTTTCAAACAATATTATGGTATAATCGATAATAGGTGAGACTATGATAGAAAAACGATTTAAAAATTTAGATGAACAAGTAGAAATTCTAAAACATAAAGGAATGATCATCTCTGATGAAAGATATGCAAAAGAAGTATTACTACGAGAAAATTATTTCTTTTTGAATGGATATCGTCATTTGTTTATAAAGTCTCATGAAGATAGAAGTTTTAAAGAAGGGGTAACTTTTGAAGAATTATATAGTTTATTCTTATTTGATCGATCTTTTAGAAATATATTATTCAAATATTTATTAGTGATTGAGAATAATTTAAAATCTATTTTTTCATATCAATTATCAAAGAAATATGGATATCGTGAAAGAGATTATTTAAAAGAGAAGAACTTTACAAACTTACCAGAGAAACAAGCACAATTAAATGATTTGTTAAAGAAAATGAAAAGACAAATTCGAGTAAATGGTTCTCAACATACAGCTACTCTACATTATACTTCTCATTATGGATATATCCCTTTGTGGATTTTAGTCAAAGTATTATCTTTTGGAATTGTCAGTGAATTATTCTCTGTATTAAAAAGAGAAGATCAAAAAGATATTGCGAAATTATATGGAATTGAACCAGATACCTTTAGTATTTATTTGCCTATTCTAGCCAATTATAGAAATCTTTGTGCACATGAAGATATTTTATATGAGAATAAGACACAAAAAGCAATCGATGATACCGTATTTCATCAATTATTAAAAATTCCAAAAATAGAAGATGAGTACATGTATGGAAAAAATGATTTGTTTGCTTTGATTATTATTATGAAACAATTATTATCTTTTGAAGAATTTAAAAATATGTCTTTAGAATTAGATAATGTGATTGAGACATTAAATTATAATTTACATACCATTCATATTCGAGATGTCTTAGAGAAGATGGGATTCCCATTAAATTGGAAGAATCTTGCGAATATTGAAAGGAGTATTACCAATGAATCAGAATAAACAAAAAAGGAAAATGATTTTTTGGATAGGTTTTTCTTATTTCTTGGGATTAGTGACAATGATTTTTCTGGTTCAATATACACCTTTGCTTTCACAAAGCAAAGTAGCTATTCAAAAGAATGAAACAAAAGTATATGAGAAAAGTTCTTTAGCTCCTTCTGTAGAAAAGATATATGATGCGACAGTATTAGTACAAGGATATCAAGCAGAAACATTAAAAAGTACAGGAACAGGATTTGTTTATAAAGTAGATGAAAAGTATGGTTATATTTTAACCAATGAACATGTGATTCCAGAAGAAGTAGAAGAAGTGAAAGTGACTTTTTCAAATGATCAAGAAGAGATTGTAAAAGTGTTAGGAAAAGATGAGTATTTAGACTTAGCGGTATTACAAGTAGATAAGAAAAATATTACATTAATTGCCAATATTGGTAGTAGTGAAAAAATGAAGATTGGAGATACTGTGTTTGTGGTAGGATCTCCTGTAGGCTATTCTTATAGAGGAAGTGTGAGTGCAGGAATCTTATCTGGGAAAGATCGTATGGTATCCACCAGTGTTACTTCTGCTGCGAAAAAGGCGGATTGGGTCATGAGAGTCTTACAAGTAGATGCCTCTGTCAATCCAGGAAATAGTGGAGGACCATTATTAAATGTGAATGGAGAAGTAGTAGGAGTGGTTTCTTTGAAACTCATCAATGATAATATCGAAGGTATGGGATTTGCGATTCCTATTGAGTATGCGATGAGTCATGTAAAAACACTAGAAAATGGAGAAAAAATCAATTGGCCTGTTTTAGGAATTGGAATGATTAATGTTACTGATAAAGCAGCAATTAGTAGAAATAGTTTAACAGTAGATGCGTCTATCAAAGAAGGAGTTGTCATTACAAGTATTCAAGAAAAGACAGGAGCAGAAAAAGCAAAATTACAAGTAGGAGACGTCATTACCAAAATTGGAAATCAAAAAGTAAAGAATATTGCGTATCTAAGATATGAGTTATATCAACATCAAGAAGGAGATACGATAGAAGTAACATATATCCGAGAAAAAAAAGAAAGAAAAGTAAAAGTAACTTTAACAGGAGAATAGAATCAAATCGAGAGATTTGATTCTTTTAATGATTTCCTGCATAGTAGAGTTCGAAAGGAGACCTATATGACTAAGAAATTATTGTGGATTGCTTTATTCGTTCTATTCATTTTAACCGGTTGTGCGAAAGAGAAAATGCAAAATGTAGAAGGGGAGGATATGGAAGAAGTAATCACAAGTTCAAAATCTATGACGTTAACACGTGATTCTGATGCAAATCAAAAGATCTATAAAATTACACTTCAATCCAATTCTAAAAACAATCAAATGACTTCCAATCCCGCTTATCCAACGACAGGACAAATTGTGAATGAAAAAGATAATTATCGATTCGATATTCAAATTGATGATATGACACAAGCAGAATCTGATATTACGATTGCGACAGAAAAACAAAACAGTGATTGGAAAGAAGAAACATTTGGGAACTTAAAAGGATATACATATACCGATGTTGTTGGTACAAGAACGGTTCGATTGATTATCGATGAAAGTAATCCAGAAGGAAGAATTTTTGCGACATTGATTTTAGATTTTGAAGATTCTTCGAATACAAATGGAATGACGCTAGAGGAATTATATCAGTCATCTAAAGTACAATATATTCTCCATAATGTTTCATTTCAAGTAACAAAAAAATAATAGGTTTTCCTATTATTTTTATTATGAATATAAGTTTTTGTGACAAATTCCTTAAGTCTCCATATTCTATAATAGAGGTGAATATATGAACGAAAGAAGGATAGATGGGGTTATTGTAGATGCGGGTCATGGAGGAATTGATAGCGGAGCTGTTGGAAATAATCTATTAGAAAAAGACTTAACCTTAGAAGCATCTTTATATATGGCAGAGCGACTTCAAGAATTAGGAATTCCTGTGATTTTAACAAGAGATGGAGATACTTATTTACCAAAATCAGAAAGAGTTAGAAAAATATTAAGTATTACGAATAGTAATCCCAATACCATATTAGTATCCAATCATATCAATGCTGGAGGAGGAGAAGGAGCAGAAGTGGTTTATTCCTTAAAAAATGATCCTACTTTAGCAAATTTAGTATTAGACAATATTGGAGAAAAAGGACAATTAAAACGAAAAGCC
>CAMNDO010000015.1 GCA_946535455.1 uncultured Caryophanales bacterium | reverse complement strand
TTTAATGTGAATTATAAATTATGGTTAGATTCTCTTTTTTCTAGATTTATAAATGGAGGTTAGATGTTGTGATAGATGTAGTAGTAATTAGTGTAGAAGAAACAAGTAGTATTTATTATTTGTCTCCCAATTCTTTAGAATTGAAAAAGAATGATCTTGTTGTTTTTCAATTAGAAAACATGGAATTGTTGGGGAAAGTATGTAAAGAACCCTATCAAGAAAAATCTAAAAATTTAGTATTGCCTTTGTTTAATGTTTTACGTTTGGCAACTAAAGAAGATTTGAAAACAGCAGAAAAGAACAAAGAAGTAGCTCAAGAAGCTCTAAAAGAGGCAAAAAAAATGAGTAAAAATTTAGATTTACCAATGAATTTTGTAGATGCTTATTATTCTTTTGATAATAGCCAATTGATTCTATCCTTTTTAGCAGAAAATCGTGTAGATTTTCGGGAATTGGCCAAAAAACTTGCTTCTAAGTATAAAACTCGTATTGAACTACGACAAGTGGGAGTAAGAGATAAATCAAAGAAAATAGGTGGGTTAGGACCTTGTGGATTATTTTTATGCTGTAATTCCTTTTTAACGGATTTTAATAGTGTCTCTATCAATATGGCAAAAAATCAAATGTTAGCGTTAAATCCTTCTAAAATTAATGGAATTTGTGGAAGATTATTATGCTGTTTAAGTTATGAGAATGATACTTATACAGAAATGAAGAAAGATTTACCAGCAGTTGGGTTAGTAACAGATACACCTATGGGTATGGGAAAAGTTGTTTCTGTTGATATTTTTAATAAAACATATTCTGTTGATTTAAAAGAAAAAGGAATTGTTGTTTTTTCTAAGGAAGATAAAGAATGAACCGATTAGATGATGTATTAGGATATTCGAATATGAAAATTTATCAAAATTCGAATTATTTTGCATTCTCTTTGGATAGTGTTGTTTTGGCTAATTATGCCCCCATTCGTCTTAGAGACAAAAGAATTGTTGATTTTTGTACGGGAAATGGTATTATTCCCTTAATTTTATCAAGAAGAACTTCTGCTAAAATCACAGGAGTAGAAATTCAAGAAAAATTAGCGGATTTAGCCAAACAATCCGTAGAATATAACAAATTAGAAAATCAAATTCAAATTACTTGTGAGGATGTGAAACATTTCTCTAAAAATCATCTAAATGAGTATGATCTTTTATTATGTAATCCTCCGTATTTTAAAGTAGAAGAAAAAAGTACTTTGAATGAATCTTATGAAAAAAAGATTGCTCGTCATGAAATTGCAATTACTTTAACAGAAATATGTGACTGTGCAAGGAAAGTTTTAAAAGATAATGGTAGAATTTGTATGGTTCATAGAAGTGATCGATTGATGGATATTTTAGAAGAATTTCGTCATCATAATTTAGAACCCAAAAGTATTAAATTTATTTATGAAACCAAAGAAAAGGAATCTACATTGGTTCTAATAGAAGGACAAAAGTGTGGAAAAGTTGGTTTAAAAGTATTGAAACCACTCATTTTATATGAAGACGATGGAAAGCCAACTTTGGAATATGAGAGATTAAATCAGGAAGTGATAAAATGATTCAAAAGAGTTATGAAGATTCAGCAAGTCTTTATTTGATTCCAACACCTTTAGGGAATTTAGATGATATTACTGTGAGAAGTTTAAAAACATTAGAAATGGTGGATGTTATCCTTTGTGAAGATACGAGAGATACAGGTCGTTTACTACAACAATACAATCTAAAAAAGAAATTGCTGAGTTGTCATGAACACAATGAAGAGAAAATGGTAGATCAAGTCATTTCGATGTTAAAAGAAGGGAAAAATATAGGTCTTGTAACCGATCAAGGAACCCCAATTATCAGTGATCCTGGTTATTTGATGGCAAAAGAAGTGATTGGTGCTGGTTTTTCTGTGATTCCATTACCAGGAGCTTGTGCCTTTGTTCCTGCTTTAATTGCTTCAGGAATTGAACCATCTCCTTTCTTATATTATGGATTTTTAAATGCTAAGAAAAGTAAGAAGGAAAAAGAATTAAAGGCATTATCTTCCTATAAGGAGACTTTAATTTTTTATGAATCTGTTCATCGTCTAGTAGAAACACTAGAAATGATGTTAGAAGTTTTTGGAAATAGGAATATTTCTGTCTGTAGGGAACTTACAAAAATTCATGAGGAATTCATTCGTGGAAAACTTTCGGAAGTCATTCCACAAATTCAAACATTAAAAGGTGAATTTGTACTTGTGGTAGAAGGAAATAAAGAACAAGAAGATTATAGTCATTTGACCGTGGTAGATCATGTTCAAATTTATTTAGAGGACGGGTATTCTTTAAATGATGCGATGAAACAAGTTGCGAAAGAAAGAAATGTTTCTAAGTCTGTTATTTATAAAGAATATCATAATGATAGGAAGTGAATATATGAAACTAATTGTAGGATTAGGAAATCCAGGAAAAGAGTATAATAATACTAGACATAATGTAGGATTTGATTTTCTAGATTATTATTTTGAGTATAAAAAAATCACTCCTACTTGGACTAAAAAGTTTGATGGAGTCTATTTTTCTACTGTGATTGGTGATGAAAAGGTCTATTTTTTAAAGCCTCACACCTATATGAATTTATCAGGAAATTCTGTTCAAAAGATTATGAAATATTATGATATTCCAGTGGAAGATATTTTAATTATCGCAGATGATTTAGATATTTTACTAGGAAATTATAAATTAAAGCTATCTGGTTCTTGTGGAGGACATAATGGTTTACGAAATATTGAACAAAACATAGGAACGATTGAATATAAAAGATTAAAAATAGGAATTTCTAATAATAAAGAGATGGATGGAAAGGATTATGTTTTAGGAAAATTTTCGAAAGAAGAACAACAAATTCTTCAAAATCTATTTCAAGAATTAAGTGAGTGCTTGGATGATTATTACCAATTACCATTTACAGATCTTATGAGTAAATATAATCGTAAAAACAGGTGATCATATGGCAAAATTAAAGGATTTTATCAACATAGAATTAAAAAAAGACATGGGTATCTATCATGCTACCGATGAATTTTTTTGTTTGTTTTTAAACCATATTTATGAAAAAGAAAAGAAAAATATTTTAGTCGTTGTGAATAGTGTTTTTGAAGCAAATCATCTCTATCATTCTTTATTAACTTATCAAGAAAATGTATGGTTATTTCCGATGGATGATTTTTTAACAAGTGAAGCTTTGGCTATATCTCCTGACTTGAGAATGCATCGATTAGAAACATTAAATCAATTAAAAGAAAAAACAGGAATTGTTGTTACAAACTTAACTGGATATCTTCGCTTTTTACCAAAAAAAGAAAACTACGATGATTTCTTTATTTCGTTAAAACCGGGAGATATCATTTCTCCACAGAAATTAGTGGAAAAATTAGTTTCCTCTGGATATTATCGAGATACGATTGTAAATAAAACAGGAGAATTTGGGGTGAGAGGATTTGTTGTGGATGTTTTCCCTATGGATGAGGAAAATCCCGTGCGTATTGAGTTTTTTGACGATGAAATAGAATCCATCCGTACTTTTGACCCAGAAACACAAAAGTCCATATCTACTTTAAAAAATATCCTTATTCGACCATTTACTGAGTTTTTAACCCAGAAAACAGTAGAAGAAGAACATCTAGGAAAGCAGAAATATCTTCCTTTATATGAGGAATGTGATTCCATTCTTCATTATTTAGATTCTCCTTATACTTTTTTCAAAGATTACAATCAACTATGTTTGCAATATACAGAGATGAAAGGAGAAATGGAAGACTATCGAAAAGAAAAAGATTCAACGTTTTCTGCTAATTACATGCATGAGTTTGATTCTATAGAGCCTAGTTTTCCAATCTATTATTTTTCACTAGATAATCTAACACCAATGGAAAATGTTCATGAAATGGTAGATTTGGAAGTCAAAATGGTTCCTCTTTTTCAAGAAAATGAAGAACAGTTACAAAACTTTCTTTCCAAAGAATTAAAAGAAAAGAAAGCAGTATTGATTTGTCTAAAGAAATATCAATTAAAAGGAATTCAAAAACATCTAAATTTTCCAATGATAGAAACTGATTTTGATCATATTGAATTTGGGAAAATTAATTTTATTGAAGAAGAGATGAATGAAGGTTTTTCTTATCAAAATATTGTGGTTTTAACCGCAAAAGAATTATTTCGTTCTACAGAAACCAAAAAGAAATATCGTCCAAAGTATAAGTATTCTTCTACGATACCAGATATTACAAAATTATCGATTGGAGATTATGTTATACATGAAACACATGGAATAGGAATTTACAATGGAATTAAAACATTAACGTTATATGATATTCAAAAAGATTATATTGAAGTGTTATATCAAGGAACGGATAAAATTTATATTCCTGTAGAAAAAATAGATGTTCTTTCTAAATTTTCTGGAAGAGAAGGGGTTGTCCCTAAAATTAATAAATTAGGAGGAACGGAATGGAAGAAAACCAAAAATAGAATTCGTTCGAAAGTTGTGGATATTGCAGATCAGCTGATTCAATTATATGCAGAAAGAGAATCTAGAAAAGGATATGCATTCTCACCAGACTGTGATTTATCCATTGATTTTGAGAAAAATTTCCCATATGAATTAACAAAAGACCAGGAACGCGCAATTTCACAAATTAAAGAAGACATGGAATCTCCTGTTCCTATGGATCGATTGTTATGTGGAGACGTTGGTTTTGGAAAGACAGAAGTGGCTTTTGTCGCAGCGTTTAAATCCATTTTAGATTCTAAACAGGTATTATTCTTATGTCCTACCACCATTTTATCGAAACAGCACTATGATAATGCGTTAATTCGATTTGAAAATTTTCCTGTGAATATTGCGCTATTAAACCGATTTACGACACAGAAAGAAGTGAATCGCATTTTAGAAGGATTACAGAATGGAACCATTGATATGGTAATTGGGACCCATCGTCTATTAAGCGATGATATCAAGTTAAAAGACTTAGGTCTATTGATTATTGATGAAGAACAACGCTTTGGTGTTGCGCATAAAGAAAAACTAAAACAATATAAAACGAATGTAGACGTTCTTACCTTAACTGCTACTCCTATTCCTAGAACCTTACAAATGTCTTTAACAGGAATTCGTAGTCTTTCTTTAATTGAAACACCACCTGTGAATCGTTATCCTATTCAAACCTATGTCGTAGAGGAAAATAAGCAAATTTTAAAAGATGCCATTTATAAGGAATTATCAAGAAAAGGACAAGTCTTTATTTTATATAACCGAGTACAATCTATTCATGAGTTTTCTTCTATGATTCAAAATATCGTACCGGATGCGAAAATTGGAATTGCACATGGTCAAATGAATAAGAATGACTTAGAAACTACTATTTATGACTTTGTAAATCATCAATTTGATATTTTAATCTGTACGACCATTATTGAAACAGGAATTGATATTCCAAATGTTAATACCTTAATCATTATGGATGCGGATCGATTTGGTTTAAGTCAGTTATATCAGATTCGAGGACGTGTTGGGCGAAGTGATAAATTTGCTTATGCCTATTTGATGTATCAACCATTTAAAACATTAACCGATACTGCGGTAAAACGTTTAAATGTCATTAAAGAATTTACAGAATTAGGAAGTGGATTTTCGATTGCGACGAGGGATTTATCCATTCGTGGTGCAGGAGATATTTTAGGAAGTGAACAAGCTGGATTCATTGATAGTGTTGGAATTGAATTGTATTTAAAAATTTTAGAAGAAGAGATTCAAAGAAAGAAAGGGGAAACCGTAGAAGAGAAAGAAGAGGATACTTCTGAAAAAGCCCCAGCCATTCATGTGACAACCCATATCGATGATCAATATGTAACAGAAGATGATTTAAAAATTGAAATTCATCGTAAAATTAATACCATTTCTTCTAAAGAAACCTTTGAAGAAGTCAAATTAGAATTAGAAGATCGATTTGGTAAAATCAATGAAGATATTGAAATTTACATGTATGAAGAATGGTTTGAAAAACTAGTAGAAAAATTCAAATTATCTCATGTGAGACAAACTAGAAATTCTATTGAATTGGTATTTCCACAAGAGATTGTAGAAAAAATGGATACAGAAGAAGTGTTTATGGATGCATTCCAAGTGACACCTATGTTTCGATTCCTTAGTAGAGGAAGTAATTTAATTATTGTATTAGATATTATTAAGTTAGAAAAACATCCAATTTACTATTTAGTGGAATTATTAACAAAACTTGACGAAAATCAAAGAATTTTGATTGACTAAAATTTTTATCATTGATACATTTATACTACTGGGAGTGTTATTATGAATCAAGATTTTCAACAACAACATCAAAATAATTACAAAAGAGCTTTATTAGAAAGTATTAAAAATAATACAAAAGCTTTGGTAGAAGACGATATATCATCTTTCATTCAAAAACCTCCATTAGATTCCATGGATAGTATTCAAAAAAAGTTTTTAGACTGTGCCAAAAAGAATCATATTGTTTTAGATTCCAAAGGTTTAAATGAAATGATTCAAGATTATCGAAAAGAATTGTGGAAAGTTTCTTCTAGAATTCAAAAAATGAGAGAAGAAGAATTATCGAATTTGATAGAAAATCATAATTTTGAAAAGAAGAAGAATTTATTTGTCTTATATAAGAAAGATTTATCGAATATAAACAAAGAAATGAAAAAACGGATGAAAGAACAATTACAATCTTCTTATGAGAAAACTATTCAAAAAGATATTACAAAGATTTTTCCTAAGGAAATCGATATGACCATTCAAAATAAATTCATTCTAGATATTGCAAAATTTTTTGAGAAAACTTTTGAAAAACAAGTATTAGAAAACTTTGATATTAAGGTTTTAGTAAAAGATACGACATTAATGAATTTGATCAAAGAACAAGGAGAAAGATATTCCTTTACTTTGAAACATTCTCACTTGTTAGAATCTGTTCATAATCATATTGATTCTTGATTTTAGTTGTGATACAATAACACATATTTGAAATGTTGTGATGAAGAGCCATGTAAGGAGTTTTAAAAAAGAGAGCCCTGTTAGGTGAAAGTGGGATAAAACAAATTACAATGGTATGGCTTCTGAACTTTTATATCGATAGGTAGGTATAAACGTAAGTCGGCGTTAACGAGTTAAGTGTATAATCGAAGTATTATAAAATAAGGTGGTACCGCGAGTTTTCGTCCTTATATTTATAATACTTTTTTTTGGAGGGATATTATGGAAAAAGAAAAATTTTACATTTCAACAGCAATTGCTTATACATCTGGAAAACCTCATATTGGAAATACATATGAGATTGTTTTAGCAGATGCGATTGCGAGATTTAAAAGATTACAAGGATATGATGTTTACTTTCAAACTGGAACAGATGAGCATGGGGAAAAAATTGAATTGAAAGCAAAAGAAGCTGGTCAAAATCCAAAAGACTTTGTGGATGAGAAAGCTGCAGAAATCCAAAGAATTTGGGATATTATGAATACAAGTTATGACAAATTTGTTCGTACAACAGATCCTCATCATGAAGAAGTGATTCAACATATTTTTAAGTATATGTATGATAAAGGAGACATTTATAAAGGAGAATATAAGGGACTTTATTGTACTCCTTGTGAATCTTTCTGGACAGAAAGTCAATTGGTGGATGGAAAATGTCCTGACTGTGGTAGAGACGTAGAAGAAAAAAGTGAAGAAGCTTATTTCTTTAAACTAAGTAAATATCAAAAACAATTAGAAGAATATATTGAATCACATCCAGATTTTATTCAACCAGTTGCTCGTAAAAATGAGATGGTAAATAACTTTATTAAACCAGGATTACAAGATTTGTGTGTTTCAAGAACTTCCTTTACTTGGGGAATTCCTGTGGATTTTGATCCGAAACATGTGGTTTATGTTTGGTTAGATGCCTTATCTAACTATATTACGAATATTGGATATGATGTTGGAAATTGTACGGAAGAATTTGATAAATGGTGGCCATGTGATGTTCACATTATTGGAAAAGATATTGTTCGTTTCCATACCATTTATTGGCCATGTTTCTTAATGAGTTTAGATGTTCCTCTTCCTAAGAAAGTGTTTGGACATCCTTGGTTAATTATGGCAGATGGAAAGATGAGTAAATCTGTTGGAAATGTTGTGTATGCAGATGATTTGGTAGAAGAGTTTGGTGTCGATGCTGTGAGATATTATTTCTTGCACGAAATACCATTTGCTTCGGATGGAATATTTACCAAGGATTTATTAGTGGAAAGAATTAATGGAGATCTTGCTAATATTTTAGGAAATTTAGTACAAAGAACGATTTCTATGGGAAATAAATATTTTGATGGAAAAGTTTCTAATCAAAAAGTAGTAGAAGATATGGATTCAGAATTCTTAACACAAATCAAGGAAGTATATTCTAAAGTTTCTCAAAAAATGGATGAGTATCAAATTAGTGATGCTATTTCTGAAATTTTCCAAGTACTTCGTTCTAGTAACAAATATATTGATGAAACAATGCCTTGGGCTTTGGCAAAAGAAGAAGAGAAAAAAGATCGATTAGAAACTGTTCTATATCACTTATTAGAAGCGATTCGTGTGAGTGCAGTATTATTAGAACCATTCTTACCAGAAACGAGTGAAAAGATTTTGAAACAAATCAATATAAACTGTAGAGAATTTGATTTTGTAGAGAATAATACTTATGAATTAGGAACACCAGAACCATTGTTTATGAGAATTGAAAACAAGTAAAAAAGTCTTTACTTGTTTTTTGTTTTTGATAAAATGAAAATAGAGGTGGTATGATGCAAAACTTAGAAAAGAAACATTGTCCGAATTGTGGGGCACCGATCACAACGGAAATTTGTCCTTATTGTCGAGTAGAAACAGGAATTGATACAAGAACTGCTGATATGGAATATCCTGTGATTGAATGTAAGGAAGCACATATCGATTTTTGGAGTGTTTGGTTTCCTATGATATTTGCGGTTAGTTTTGGTTTTTTTGGATTGATTATGCCAATAGGATTGCTTTTCGATGGAAGAGAAAAAGTAGGTTCTTTAATTCTTACGTTTGGACTTTTTGGAATCATTGGGATAGTTGCTTTTGTGATTGCTATAAAACCAATTATTAGATATTTTCAAATCCAAATACATGGGAAAGAAATTGAGGCTACTGTTTATGGTTATATGAATGATAATGTTCACTTAAATGATCTTCCTGCTCAAATTGTAAAATTATTATTGGAAACCAAAGAAGGACCTAGATTTATTTTGTATCAATTAGGAGATGTGAAACAACCATATAAAATCAATAGTAAAATCAAATTAAAAGTATATCAAGATAAATTTTTAATTGTAAAAGATAAAAAGTACTATTTTGAATAGAGTCATGAAAATGACTTTTTTCTTTTTTTATCTTTTTGTATAATAAGA
>CAMNDO010000014.1 GCA_946535455.1 uncultured Caryophanales bacterium | reverse complement strand
GATCTCTTTTATTTTCACATAATCCATCCCATTTTTTCTGCATATAATACATTATTTTCTTTGATTTGTCAAGAAAAAACAACTGTATCAGTTGTTTATATTTCTTTTAAAAACGCACTAAATATCCAAATCTCTCTACCATTTAAAATGAGTTTGGCAGAGTTGGTTTCGATATCTATTTCTTGTACTGTGTATATATTGGTATTGATGACATAACTTTGTCCTCCATAGACAACATCATCTTGTCCTACTGGAGAGCCATATTGATCGACTTCTGTGAAATCATCTAATGGAATCCAGTGATAATCTCTTGCTTTTTCATTATAGTATGTCATAAAAGGTACTCCCGTTAATTTCGTATTTCCAAACAAATTGGTTCCTCTTTTAATGATATCTACTTGAAAGATGCCATCAAACATGACTTTACTTCCTGGATAAATGATTTGGTCCAATGCATTTGCTCCTGACATTTCAATGACAGGAACTTTTCCTGTGGTTCTCCAGTTTCCTCCTCTTCCATAAAGAATATTGGTATAGTCTACGAAATAACAATCATCTAAATCATATTCATTATTAAAGTGCCATACTCCATAAGAATTCTTTGTCCAAGAAGTATCTTTACTTTGAGAAACTTCAATATGACAATGTACTCCTGTTGTATTTCCTTTATTTCCCATATTTCCTAATTGTTCTCCTTGATCCACTACTTGTCCTACTACTGCATCCATTGTATTATCATGTGCTGTCATGTAAGTAGCATAATCAATTCTACCATTCGCAAATCGAACCTTAGAAGTAGATTGCCACATAACCTGTCCTGTTTCTGGATATGTCTTCACACATCTAGAAGTACAAGGAGCATAATATGTATAACGAATCCCTGCTACTTTTCCTCTGACATCATTCGCATAAATCCCTTGATGAGAAAAAGATCCTAAACTTCCCTGTGTAATATACATATCAGTAAAAGGACATAAGAAATCTTCAATTCCTCCTCTTACACTTTTTTGACCTTTATACATAAATTCACCTCACTATATTGTATGAGGTGAATGTTCTTTTTCTTATAATGAGTACCTAATAAAAAAATCCAGTCATAGACTGAATTTTATATGGTAGCTTTCTTCATACTCTTTGCTTTTTTATTTGATTTGATTGCTACTGCAGTAGATTCTTTTGGTATCTTAATCGTATTCTTCTTCGTAACAGTAGAAGTTTTTCTTTTCTTTTTAAAGTCTTTTATTGTAATACCAAACATCTTACAATAACGATTAAACTCTTTTGGAATATAAATCTTATCTACTAATAGAATTCTTCCACTATCTTTTAATAATTTAGAAAATGCTAATAGTAAGAATCCTGAATAAGGAACTCTAATGGTTAAGAAAACCATAAATACAATCGTCATAATCCAATAAATTCCTAAAAAGATTTTTGTTTTACGATTTAATAACATAAATAAGAATAGTTCTATCGATACAAAGAATAATAAGAATGCGAATCCTAATAAAGCAGTTAAATTCTTTAAAATAAAGAACTGACTACTTAAACTTAGAAATACCCACATATTTAAAAATGTTAAGATAAAACTAATCATTCCAAATCCATTTAAATATAAATTTGCTCTTTTATTCATACAACCACCCACTAATGGTTCCTTATTATACCAGAAAATGGGGAAAAAGTAAAGATTTCCAAAAAAATAAGAAAGATTTCTCTTCCTTATTTTACTAATTTATTTCTACCCGTTTCTTTTGCAGTATATAGATTCGCATCCGCAACAGCTACCGCTGCTTCTATATCTCCATATTCTTCTATTGGAGCAGATCCAATGGATACGGTTATATTGACTCTTTTATTATTTTCAATAATGAATTTAGTTTCACTAATTTTTCTTCTCATATGATCTAATGCTTTTGTGAACTCTTCATATTCCATATCGGAAGGAGCCATCATAATAAATTCTTCTCCACCCCATCTTCCAGGAACAATTCCTTGCATAGAATAGGATTTAATGATATTGGCCATGTTCTTTAATACAACATCTCCTGAAGAATGTCCATATTTATCGTTAATCTTTTTAAAATGATCAATATCAATAATTGCAATAGAATATGGTTTTTTATTTTCTTTTGAACTTGTAGAAATTCGATTCCACATCACATTTAAAGCATGCCTATTATATAGATTGGTTAATTCATCATAATCTGCTTTTCTTGTTAATTTTCTTACTCTTCGTTCATTGGTAGAAGTATAGAACCACGTAAACATAGAAATTGCGATAAATACAATCGTATTATTAGCGATAAATATAATACGAGTCATGGTTGTATTTAGCTGCATGCTTATCTTTAGTTGTACCAAAGGATAAATACTACTTAACAGAAAGTAAAAACAAACGATGATAAATGGATACGATAATGATCTTTTTTTCAATGTCTGGCGATGTTTACTAAAAGCAGGTAAAAAGTAAGCAGATAGCATTCCAAAACACCAGTTTTGATAACAAGGTTTCCATCCAAATGATAAAACTCCACCAAATAAATGAATCAATATTAAGAAAAATACAATATGCATATATCGATTGATGTTTTTATAACATCTCGTGAAAAAAAAGAAATAACAGAATAATAAGGCAATACTAATACAATTCATAACAGTATGACCTATTATTGTATATATAATGATAAAGAATATATGAGTCATAATTAAAAACATATTAGAAGAGAAAACAATCATGTTCAGTCTTCCTCTAGATTCATATCTTTTTGCCCATAACGTTTTTATTTCATCCATTTTATTACCTCTTTTTCATTATATAATTTTATTCTCTTTCATGCAATTCTTTCACACAAAAAAAAGAAAGTTTTATAAGACTTTCTTTAGATATTCTTTATTGAGTTCAATTTTTTCTTTCTGTTCTTCTTCAGAGAGATTTACCATAATATGTTCACAATTATTAATAAACATTCTTAATTCGTTTTTGAAATTCTCGTCTTCTACTAAACTCATATAATCTTTTCCTTCCACTCTACTTCTGGTAAGGATTCTTCTTGCATAAGGATGAGACATCAAAGTAGAAACATAATCTACTTCCTTTGGATAAGATTCCTTATATTCATAATTCATCAGTTCACAAATCATTTTGGTATCATATTCTGTAAAACCCTCTTCAATAGAATGGTGTGTTGTATAAGCAGGATCAAAATATTCCCTAGAAAGTCCTGAACGAATACATTTCTTTCCGTCGTGTTCTGTAACGAAAGAATCTGTTACTAATCCATGGATGAATTCATGAATCACGGTAGCAATAGGAACTTTACCATCAAATCTTCTCACAATCACTGTATGTGTTAGATGTTCCCCTTCTCTTTTGGTTAATAATTCTCCACCTTCACCAATCGTCTGATTTTTAATATGTTCTTCTGTTTTATCAGAATATATTCTCATTAAGTTTTCTTTCTCTTCAAATTCAGAGATTCCGATATCATAAGGAACAATTCGAACGTTTAAAAACAAATCATACACTTGATTGAAATATCCATAAGAATCATAATATTTTGCCATACCAGCAAATGCTTTTTCTACAATATTCATTACTTCTTCATTATATTGAAACTTCTTTTGAATATTTTGTAATTCCACTTCATAAGCCATAGTATCACCTACTAAAATTATAACATATATCTATAAAAAAATATCCACAGTTTCTGTGGATACTTTATGAAATATATTCCATTTGAATAGAGTTGAAGAAATCTTGTATGACTTGACTTTCCAATAATTCAATCACTGATTCATTTGTTTCATCTTCCATCTTTTCTACTTTTACAAACAATACTTTCGCAATATCATCTCGATCCGTATCTAATAAGATATTCATTTCTAATTCATCATTTGATCTACCATAGGTATAAGCCTTATACGTACCAAATTTATATTCTTTATAATTGGATTGTTTGGAACGACTTCTTTGAAGACTATCATAAGAATCCACTCTCATATCCGTATAATACATATCAAATTCTAAATTAAAATCTCGATTTTCAAAAGACAATTCTTTTCCTTCTTCTCTATCTTCATCATATTCAATATTCGTATAGTTTTCTCCTTTATCATAAGTAAATGTAGTCTTCATTCGAAACTCTGAATCCGATAACTCTATTGTTTTTGTTGTAATCTCCTCTACTTTTTCTTTTGTCGTACATGCTGTTACTCCAAATAAAATGATTGGGATCAGGAATAACCAAAGATATTTTTTCATATTTTTCTCCTTTTCTTTTTCTTTATTATAACACCTTCTTCTATTTTTATGATAGACTATTCTTATGAAAAACGCAGTAGAATTATTATTAAATTGGTATTTACAGAATAGAAGAATGCTTCCTTGGAGAAGAGATACAGATCCTTATCATGTATGGATTAGTGAGATTATGCTTCAACAAACACGCATTGAAGCTGTCATCGATTACTATGAAAGATTTATGAAGAAAGTTCCTAGTATCCAAGCACTTAGCGAAATATCAGAAGATGAGTTATTAAAATTATGGCAGGGCCTAGGATATTATAGTAGAGCTAGAAACTTAAAAAAAGCTGCCGTTCAAATTATGGAAAAGCATGAAGGTATTTTTCCAGACAATTATGCTGATATTTTATCTCTTCCTGGAATTGGAGAATACACAGCAGGAGCTATTGGTTCCATTTCTTTCGGATTAAAAGAAGTGGCGATTGATGGAAACGTGATGAGAGTTTTTACCAGAGTAACGGGAAGAGATTTGGATATTTCTGATTTAAAAGTGAAAAAAGAAATTGGAGAAGAAATCAAAAAAATTCTTCCCAAAAATTCAGGAGACTTTAATCAAGGAATCATGGAATTAGGAGAAGTCATTTGTATTCCGAATGGGATGCCTAAATGTGACATTTGCCCCTTAAAAGATGTTTGTGTAGCGCACCGTAATAACCTAGAACTATCCATTCCTAGGAAGATTCTCAAAAAAGAAAAACAGGAAGAGGAATATACATTATTTTTAATGGTTTGTAAAGATAAAATCGCGTTACGAAAAAGAACTTCTGGATTATTAAAGAATATGTGGGAGTTTCCAAATGAATCTGGGTTTTTAACATACGATGAAATCCTAGAGAAGATTCCTTCTATCCAAGAATTATCTCTTAGTATGACACATACACATATATTTACGCATAAGAAATGGTTTATGAATAGTTATTATATGGAAGTTGAAAAAGAATTAGAAGGATATGTTTGGGTAACTCTTGATGAAATATTAGAACAATATGCACTTCCTAGTGCTTTTACTCCATTCTTAAAAGTATTCTATAAGAAATAAAAAAAACATCCAATGGATGTTCTTTTATTTTGATTTTTTCTTTTCTACTACGTTTAAGTTTTGGTAAATTAGTGCTGCTAAAACTCCACCAACAAGTGGTGCTACGATGAATACCCATACTTGGTTGATTGCATCTCCTAATAACCAAATAGCTGGACCTAAACTTCTTGCTGGATTCACAGAAGTTCCTGTTAATCCGATTCCAATTAAATGTACGAATGTAAGAGTAAGTCCAATCACGATACCTGCAACACTTGATTTATTCTCATCACTGGTTACTCCTAAGATGGTGTATACGAATACACAAGTTAAGATGATTTCTGTTACAAGTGCTCCTACTAAAGTAATATTGTTTGCAGATAGTGCTCCATAGTAGTTTGCTCCTAAAGCAGTCGTTCCTAAATCTGTATTTGATAAAATTAAGAATAAGATTCCACTTCCTGCGATAGCTCCTAATACTTGAGCTACTACATATCCACAGAAATCTTTTCCATTCATCTTTTTCGAAACTAACATGGCTAAAGAAACAGCTGGATTCACATGGCAACCAGAAATATTACCAATCACATAAGCTTCTGCTACAATCGCTAACCCAAAAGCCAATGCCGTTGCAACTAGATTTCCTCCTGATACTACCGCAATTCCTGTACCAAATAACACTAATACAAGAGTTCCAATAAATTCTGCAATATACTTCTTCACACGCATTCTCCTTTCTATTATCATTGTAACAACTTTTTTTTCAAAAATAAAGATGTTGTTTTTATTTTAGATATGCTATAATGGTGATAATAGGATGTGAAGAATATGACAGTTCTAGAAAAAGAAGAACGAAAAGGAAAAATTGTTTCATTGGTAGAAAATTATTATAGACAATATGACTTTCTACACTATGAACCATTAATGTTTTTAGTGAATAAAGCACTAGATCGTTTTTTAGAAACAGATCTTAGTATAGAACAAATTGAAAAGGAATTGGAAAAAATCGTTTTAGAGAAAAAAGAAGCGATGCAACAAAGATATGGAAGAGAAGAAGTAGTTGAAAATCACAAAGTTCTTTATGAACAACTAGGAATCTTAGTCAAACTACTCAATCAAGAAGAAGTAGATTTCCAAATTACAGGATCTTTATCTGCTTATTTAAAATCAGGAGAAGAATCAACTCGTACTCATGATGACATTGATTTATACATCAATGAAGATGATTTTGAAAAATTCCAAAATGTTTGTGAAAAAATGAATCTTGTCTTTGAAGATAATCGATTAGATTCTCCTAGAGTATTACAAAATGGAATACCTGTAGGAGAACATGAAGTAATCGCAACCAAACCAGATAGTGATTTCCATATTGGAGTATTCTGTTTCGAACGGTTAGTAGATGGAAATGTTATTTTCCGTTCTTACTACCATGATGAAGATAATGATCCTTGTGTTCGAGAGGAAATTATTGGAAAAGATCTTGCGAAAGAAATTTTAGGAAAAGAGAAAGTAACTTTCCAAGGAGAATCTTTCTATATTACTCCTCCTGAATATGTTTATTTATTAAAACGATATACCAATCATCAAAAAGACCAACATGATATTCGTTTTGTAGAAGAACGATTAGATCCAGAAGTATTAGGAAAACTTCATACTCTATCTCAAACAGAAAAGTTTGTACAATATGCAAAACTAGAAAGAGAATCTGAGTTAGAAGAAGAGGAAGAAGAATACGAAGAAGAGGATGACTTTGAAGAAGAAATGGAAACGAAAAAAGGAAATTCTGCACAAAAGAAAGTTCTAAAGAAGAAAGCCAATCGTCGTGGTTCTATTAGTTTATCTAGTATTATTTTAACCCTATTAATCATTATTGCTCTTATTTTATTAGGACTAATTGCGTATATGATGTTTTTAAAATAGCTTTGGCTATTTTTTTTATGATATAATCATGATGAGGTTTTATTATGGATTTATTAAAAGAATGTATGATTTGTCCTAGAAAATGTGGAGTGAATCGCTATGAGAAAAAAGGATTTTGCGGGGCAACCAATCAACTAAAACTAGCTTATTATTCCTTACATCAATGGGAAGAACCTTGTATTTCAGGAAGAAAAGGAAGTGGAACCATCTTTTTTTCTTATTGTAGTTTAGGATGTCTCTACTGCCAAAATCAAAAGATTAGTTTAAAAGGATATGGAAAAGTCATATCGATGAAGAAATTAAAAGAGATTATGTTAGAACTACAAGAAAAAGGAGCCCATAATATTAATTTGGTGACTCCTACGCATTATGTTCCTCAAATTCAATCGGTATTAAAAAAGGTAAAGAATTCTCTTTTAACGATCTCTGTCGTATATAATACCAGTAGTTATGAAAATGTAGGTACCATTAAAATGTTAAATGGACTTATTGATATTTATTTAGCCGACTTAAAGTATTATGATGATTCTCTTGCGAAGAAGTACTCCAAGTGTGAGAATTATTTTGAAATTGCGACTATGGCGATTGATGAAATGTATAGACAAGTCGGTTCTTGTGAGTTTGGAAAAGATGGATTACTAAAAAAAGGATTGATTGTAAGAGTATTGGTATTACCAGGACATATCCATGATGCGAAAGAAATCATTCATTATTTATACCATACCTATCATGATGATATCTATATTAGTATTATGAATCAGTATACTCCTGTTACCTCTACTTCGTATGATCATTTAAATCGAAAACTAACAGAAGAAGAATATGATGAAGTGATTAATTATGCTTTAACGATTGGTGTAAAAAATGCTTTTATTCAAGAAGGAGATACTGCTAAGGAAAGTTTTATTCCTGATTTTGATACATCGGTACTAAAAAAGAAAAATTAATTTTTCTTTTTTTTCATTTTAATTGGTAGTATAATAGTTTTAGGAGGTTAAATAATGAAAAATGTAAAATATCTATTATTACTATTGTTAGCTTTTCTTGTAATTCCATTTACAGTATTAGCAGAAGGAGAAGAGGCTTCTCGCGAAGTAAAAGTTTATGTATTCCGTGGAGATGGATGTCCTCACTGTGCTGATGCAGAAGAATGGTTTGCAAGTATCGAAGATGAGTATGGTGATAAGTTTGAAGTAGTAGATTATGAAACTTGGTATAACGAAGAAAATGCTGCTTTGATGAATCAAGTGGCAGCTGCTAGAGGAGAAGAACCAGGTGGAGTTCCTTATATCATTATTGGAAACAAATCATGGTTCGGTTTCACAGATTCTTATGCAGATGAAATGTTAGAAGAAATTAAGTCTTTATATGAAACTGAAGTAACAGAAAGATATGACATTATGAAATTAGTAGCAGAAGGAAATACAACTGGTCCAGGAGTGGAAGAAAAGAAATCTGGAAATGATGTTTTATCTCTTATCATTATTCTAGTGGTTGTATCTGCTTGTGCTGGTGGAATCTATGTTGCTAGAAAAAATGTAAAATAAAAACCCAAAAGGGTTTTTTATTTTATTCTCAAAATTTGTCCAATCGATAATAGATTACTAACGAGATTATTGAGTTCTTTTAATGTATTCACATCCATATCGAATTTCTTCGCAACAGACCATAACGTATCTCCCTTTTCTACCGTATAAGTTTCTTCTTCTGTTTTGGGAACGAGTAATTGATCTCCTATTTGTAAGGTTAATGTATCTAAGTTATTCATCGCAATTAATTCTGGAACGGAAATATTGTATTTTCTGGAGATAGCCCATAAACTATCTCCTTTTTGAATGGTATAAACATCATATTCTGTTCCTGGTATGAATTCTTCTTCCTCTTCTTCTATACTAGGAATGATTAGTTCTTGTCCAACACTTAGAGTATTACTAGTTAAATTATTGATTTCTTTTAGTTTATCCACTGTCGTTTCCAATTCCTTCGCAATTTTGTATAGGGTATCTCCTTTTTGCACGATGTATATATTGTCTTTGATGGGTTCTTCCACAAAATATAATTTTTGTCCAATACTTAGGGTATTACTAGTCAAGTTATTGATTCTTTTAATTTCTTCTACCGGAATATTTACTCTACGAGAGATAGAGTACAGTGTATCTCCTTTTTGTACAATATAATAGTCCATGGCTTCTTCTTCCTCTTCGTCTCTTGGTCGATAAGAATACCCAGTATATTCTGCGATTGCTTTCACAACTCCTTCTACATAATCTTTTAAATTGTTTCTTAATTTATTCGCATCTTTTCCATTATCAATGAAACCATATTCCACTAAGATAGGTTCTGTATTTCCAGTCTCTCTTAAAATATAATAATAATCTTTATTGGGATTTTCCGGTAATCTTCTTTGATAGGCTTTTCGTTTTAATTGTCCTTTTTCTCCAATATTGTCTAATACTAAATTTGCCAAAGTAGGAGCATTTTTTAAGGAATAAACCACTTCTGCTCCTTCTCCTCC